>CAXTQM010000137.1:0-5158 GCA_964246205.1 uncultured Beijerinckiaceae bacterium
GCGTTGGCCGCCGCCGCGCGCATCGTCGTATCCGAGTTGGCGGCTGCCTATTGCGCCGCCTCGACCTGTTCGGCCGCCGGCGCGGGCTGACGCGCTCCCAGGGTCTGGCAGAAGGCGATGAGCTCGCTGATCGACAGCACGACGTGTTCCTCGCCACCACCGGCGCGCAGTGTGGACAGCAGCGAGCTGTCGCGCTCCGCGTGCCACAGGCCGACGACCACCGTGACGCCGGGCATCTGCTTCTGCACGCGGCGGATGAAATAGCGGATCGAGGCGGCGGTGCTGCCCTCCTCGATGACGGAGAGACAGCAGAGCTTGGCCTTGGCGAGGCGCGGCGGCATGACATCGCGCGCGTTGAGGACGAGGTTGGCTTCGCCGTAGGCGCCGAAGCCGGCGTCGCGGAGGGCGTGCACCGCCATCAGCGCGGCCAGGTCGTCGAGCTGGCCGCGCCCGGGCACGCAGACGATCGACTCGTGATTGCGCCACTCGACGCGCGGGAGCTGGCGGCCGCCGTCGAGCAGGTCATCGCCGCCCTTGGTGGCGGCGGCCTTCTTGGCGGCGTCGCGCCTGGCATCGACGCGGATCCGCACCATCAGCGCGCCGATCTGGCCGTGGATCGCGTCGAGCCGCTCGAAGGCGGAATCGTCGCGCGCAAGGTCGCCTTGAGCGAGGGCTAAGCCGGGCAGCGCGACCCTGTCGCAGTAATCGGCGTAGGAGGCGGCAGCGATGCGCTTGCGGGCATCCGGCGCCAGCGCCATGCCTCGGCCCTCGAGCGCGCGCTGGTAGAAGGTTTCGGGCGGCTCCAGCGGCGGCGCGTCGCCGAGGATGACGTCTAGGAATGATAGGGCCTCGACGTGGCGTCCCAAGACGACGAGGCACACGGTCAGCGGCGTCGCGATCAGCAGGCCGATCGGACCCCAGATCAGCGCCCAGAAGGCGGTGGCGACGATGACGGCGATAGGCGACAGGCCGGTGTTGTGGCCGTAGATCAAGGGCTCGACGACCTGGCCCATGAGGCTCTCGGCGACAACGAAGACCGCCAGCACGACGATGGCCAGCGTCCAGCCCGGCACGATGGCGACGGCCAGCAGGATCGGCGGCACGGCGGCGACGATGACGCCGAGGAACGGCACGAAGCGCATGACGCCGGCGAGGATGCCCCAGAGCAGCGGGCTCGGCATGCCGGCGATCCAAAGCGCCACGCCGATGACGGCGCCGAACGCGGCGTTGATGCCGAGCTGGAACAGGAAGAAGCGCGACAACCGGCTCGCCGCGTCGTTCATCGCCAGGATGGTGCGGTGGAGGTCATTCCGTCCGACCAGGCGCACGAGGCGGTCGCGCAGATCCTCGTTGGACAGCAGAATGAAGAACGCGAAGATCAGCGTGACGCCGAACGTTCCCAGCGGGCCGAGGATAGGCAGCGCCACCGAGCGGAACAGCGTCATGCCGGACATGTCGGCCGGCAGGCCGATGCCGCCGGCGGCGCCCGGCTTCGCCGCCGGGGCCGGCTTGGCGCCCGCTACCTTACCGATGTCCTTGGTGAAATGCTCCACCGCGCCGAGCTTGGCGGCCATCGCCTCCCACTTGGTTGTGATCGTGCTCTGGTATGTCGGGAGGCTTGCAGCCAGGGTCGCGGCCTGTCGGCCGACGATCGTGCCGAGCGCGCCGAGGATGGCAAAGGTCAGGAGCACCGCCACCAGCACGGCGAGCGCCCGTGGCAGCCAAAGGCGACGCTCCAGGAACGTGCAGAGCGGCTTCAGCACGAAGGCCAGCAGCGCCGCCAGCACCAGCGGCACGGCCAGCTCCTGGCCGTAGTACAGCGCCGCGACGATGATCGCGCCGCCGAACAGCGTCGGCAGAACCGTTCGTGCGAGGTCATTGCCCTGCACGACATCGTCGGGCTCGTCCTTTTTCAATTCGCTTTCCCGTCTCGAAACATGCTTTTAGGCTGGTGAAGTCAGCCTCGATCATGGCACTAGCACGAAACATGCGCCTGAATCGGAATTGGTCATGACCAAGCTCCTCCTCGTCGAGGATCACGAAGAACTCTGGGATTTCCTGTCGCGGCGGCTGCGCAAGCGCGGCTTCGAGGTCGTGCTCGCCCACGATGGCAAGCAGGCGCTCGATCAGGTGGCCGCGCAGACGCCCGATCTCGTGCTGCTCGACATGGACCTGCCGATCATGGACGGCTGGACCGTCGCCCGCACCCTGCGCGGGCAAGCCAACACGACGCCGATCATCGCGCTGACGGCACACGCCATGAGCGGCGACAAGGAGAAGGCGATCGCCGCGGGCTGCGACGACTACCACGCCAAACCCGTCGACTTCGGCCGCCTGCTCAACCAGGTCGACGAGGTGCTGCTGAAACGCGAAGAGGCGGAGTAGGGGGCGCAGGCACGGCGTCAGCCGTCGCGCGTCGGCCCGAAGATCGGCTCGAAGGCGGCGCGCAGCGCCATGTCGACCTCCGTCATCGAGACGACGCGGCCGAGTTCGGCGAGGCTGGTCTGTCCCAGATGGGCGTCGGCGATACCGCAGGGCACGATCCCATCGTAGTGCCCGAGCTCCGGTTCGACGTTGAGCGCGACGCCGTGGAAGCTCACCCAGCGCCTTACCCGAATGCCGATTGCCGCGATCTTATCCTCCGCGGCCGCGCCGCCACGGGCGACCGGCTTGTCGGGCCGCGCCACCCAGACGCCGACGCGCTCCTCGCGCCGCTCGCCGTGCACCGTGAAGGCCGCGAGCGTGTCGATCAGCCAGCGCTCCAGCGCGGCGACGAAGGCGCGGAGGTCCGGGCGCCGCTTCCCGAGATCGAGCATCACGTAGGCCACTCGCTGGCCGGGCCCGTGGTAGGTGACCTGCCCGCCGCGGCCGGACCGATGCACCGGGAAGCGTTGCACGGCGGGCAGCTCGCCGGTACCGGTGCCTGCGGTGAGCAGAGGGGGGTGCTCGACGAGCCAGACGCGCTCGGCCGCTGCGCCGCGAGCCATTGCCTCGACGTGCCGCTCCATCGACAGCACTGCCTCCTCGTAGCCGACCCTCCCATCGGCGACACGCCACACCACCGGGGCGTCGTCGCTGCGGCGGAAGTCGACCCCGGTACTCGCAAGGCGGCCCGAGATCATCGGGTCAACCGAAGACGGCAAGCTCGGTGTAGGCGAGGTCACCGGGGCGGGGTGGATGCGATCCGACGACATATCTCTTCTGCCGCATGTTGATCGGCCGGCCGGGGACTCCGGGCAGACGCTTCACTCCATCGACGAGCGCCAGGGCGGCGCCGCGGCGCAGGAGCGCCGGTCCAAGCGCCCCGGCGAAGCGGACGAAAGCCGAGACGTCGCGACAATAGAGCAGCTGCGTCGCGGGCACGACCCGGCCAAGGCGACGCGGGACCGAGAACACGAAAGGGTGCTGCCCGTCCGCCGCCTCGACGATCAGGCAAAGGCAGCCAAGCGCGGCATGGTCGGAAACCAGGCCACCATCGACCATGTTTCGCCGATCCTCGTCCGCGACGGGCCGGACGCGGGCCTCCTCGCGCGGTCGCACCGCGAGCGGTACCGTCGCGAGCGATCCGGACGCGAAGGGCCGGAAGCCCTGCGCCTCGATGATCGGCTGGGTGTGGAGGGCCGGCGAGATGTTGACGTAGGTCACGCTCTTGTCGCGCAGGGCCGCGCCGAGCAGCAGCGGAGCGTGGCCGGCGAAATCGGGATCGACCGACCAGCTCGAGAGGTTGCAACGGATATGCGAGCCGCCGGTGCCGCCGTCGATCTCGGCATGGATCATCAGCAGGCATCCCACCACGCGCCCGCCGGTCTCGAGCAGGCGTCCGTAGCGGGGAAAGCCGGCAGGGCTCTCGCGGCTCCGTAGACGCTCCAGCCCTCGACGCCAGTGCGCCGGCGCGCGCCCGGAGAAGCCTAAGGCGAGAAACGCGGCGAGAGCGTCGAAGTCGTCCTCCTCGATGGATCGTCGACGCAGGATTGGCATCATGCTGTTCATTTTCGATCAGGCAGCAGGGACGATGCCGATCCAACCCCGGCGCGCGCGCATTTCCGACGATAACGTTAACGCTAGCTCGTAACATGTTCCGCGCAATCAAGTGCTTACACATGTTAAGCTCTAAATCCGGCCTTAATGACTCCTTAGCGTCACGGCCGGTTGCGTGGGGAGAGTTTGACTATGGCTAGGCATCTTGTCCTGTCGGGGCTCGTAGGAGGACTTCTCGCGGCATCTTGTTGGAGCGCGATGGCACAGGAGGCTCAACCCGCCTCCGGCGAATGTTCCGGCTTCATGTGCAAGATGTTCGGATCGAAGCTTGAGGATCGCTCCGCCGTCCCCGCGCCGGCTCCTGCAGCCGCCACGCCGGTCGCCGCCGTCGATGCCGCCGATCCCGCCGATGCTGTAGCCAAGAGCCGCCCCCGCAGGGTGGCGAAGCCCGTGCCAACCATCACGATCGTCGCCAGCGGCGCCGAGGCGGCGCGGCTCAAGGTGCTGACGGCGACGTTGCCCAAGATGCGCATCCACGTTGTTGCGGCGGAGGCTGGACGCGGCGCTGATTTCAGCGTGGTCCCGGCGCTCGACGACGGTGCGGCCGGCGAAAAGGCGCGGCTGTTCACCGAGCAACTCCACATTGTCGCCGGCCCGGGCGTTCATGCGCTGACCGACCTCAAGGACAAGGTCGTGAGCTTCGGCCCCGATAAAAGTTCCGGCCAAGCCGCGGCGCGCAAGGCCTTCGCCAAGCTGGGCATCGGCGTCACGGAGACCCCGCTCGAGGTCGACAACGCGCTCGACGGCATCGCCACCGGCGACGTCGCCGCGGTCGTGGTGCTCGCGCCGCAGCCCGACGCCCACCTGGCGCATCTGAAGACGACCTCCGGTCTCCATCTCGTGTCCTGGCCTGACGGTGCGGCGATGCCCGACGGCGCCGCCGCCGCGACCATTCCGGGCTCGGCCTACCCCGGCCTGGCCAAGCCCGGCGAGAGCATCCGCACCGTCGGCGTCGAAGCGGCGCTCGACGCGTCGGGCAAGGGCGCGACGAGCCCGGTGGGCAAGGCCTTCCTCGCCTCCCTGTCGCAGCACTCGGCCCCCCACGACAAACCCCGCGACGACCACAACAAGGGCCACAACCACACGCCCAACAGCCCCCCCCTCGCCCCACCCCAAACAC
>CAXTQM010000137.1:5168-6886 GCA_964246205.1 uncultured Beijerinckiaceae bacterium
CGCGTGGCCAGCGCCGAAAGGCGCTGACGGTTCCCATCCGCACCGCGCTCTACACCGGATCGTTCGACCCGCTGACGAACGGCCATGTCGCGGTGCTCGCTGCCGGCACGCGTCTGTTCGACCGGGTCGTCATCGCCATCGGCGTCCATCCCGGTAAGACCCCGCTGCTGCCGCTCGATCTGCGCCGGACGTTGATCGAGGCGAGTTGTAGCGAGATGTTCTCCGGCATGGGCTGCGCGCTCGAGGTGGTCACCTTCGATGGTCTCACCGTGGACGCTGCGCGCGCGCGGGGCGCGACGGCCATCCTGCGGGGCCTGCGCGACGGGTCCGACCTCGACTACGAGATGCAGATGGCTGGCATGAACGCCGCCATGGCGCCGGAGGTGCAGACGATTTTCGTGCCGGCACCGCCCGCCGTTCGGCACATCACCGCGACGTTGGTGCGTCAGATCGTCGGCATGGACGGCGACGTGGCGGCCTTCGTGCCCGCGCCGGTCCGGGCGGCGCTGGTCCGGCGCACGGATTAAGCACGCGCTAACGGGCGACTGTCACGCTGCGCCCATGGTCGTCCGCACGCGCCTTCTCTCGGTCCTCTTCCCGCTGATGCTCTACCTCGTCTCGGGGGGCATCGGCGGCTATTTCGTCTGGCATGCGGTCAACGGCGACCGTGGCCTGAAGGTCAGCGGCGAATACGAGAAGTCGATCGCCATGCTGAAGTCCCAGCTCGCGACCACCCGGGCCGAGAGCGCGAAATGGCAGCACCGCATTGACCTGATGCGCGGCACCACGATCGATCGCGACCTGCTTGAGGAGGAGGCGCGCGCGACGCTCGACCGCGTCGGCAAGGACGATCTCGTGGTGTTCCTGCCGCAGCGCCGCTGAGGCGGCTCAGCGCCGGTTGTCGGTGCCGGACACGGGCGAGAGCGGCACGCAGACGAAGCTGACGTGGGTCGCCGCATCGCCGCCGACCGGGACGGTGTGCTCCGCCGCGGCGCGGCAGGCGCCCATCGACAGGAACTCGCCGACCTTGACGGCGCTGACGCCGCCCGCCACCTGCGCCACCATCATCAGGGCTACGATCTGGGCCACGGACCGGCTCCGTGCGGCCGTGCCGCGCGGTCGATCAAGGCTTGTTCGTCTGCCGCCACGTCCTGACGGCGGCGAGCGCCGTGGCGATGTGGCTTTCCGCCGCCGAGTCCGAGTGCTCCTCGAGGATGCGGCCGTCGGGCGCGATCACGTAGGAGATGCGTTGGGCGTAGCCCATGCTGGTGCCGGGGATGGCCAGCGCGGAATCGTAGGCGCGGGCGACGTCGAGCCCGGGGTCGGCCCCGACGGGGAACGTGTCGCGGCATTCCTTCGACGAGAACTCGCGCTGGACGTCGATGCCGTCCGCCGAGACGCCGATGACGCTGGCGCCGGCGGCCTGGAACTGCGGCATGGCCTCGGCGAAATCGTGCGCCTCCACCGTGCACACGCTGGTGAAGCTCTTGGGGTAGAAATAGAGCACGACCGGCCCCTTCTTCAGCGCCGCCGCGAGATCGAAGGTGAACACCTTGCCGCCCTGCGCAGCAGGGATGGTGAAGGCCGGCGCGGTCTGGCCCGCCTGCATCGCCGCGCGCGCAGGGCCGCTGGAGACGGCGGCGAGCCCCGCCAGCGCAAGGATCGTTGGTTTGCGGGTCATGCGGCGTCCTTCATCAAGAGAGCTCCGACGGCATCAA
>CAXTQM010000138.1:0-1147 GCA_964246205.1 uncultured Beijerinckiaceae bacterium
GCCTCGCCGAAGGCGAGGACGCCGTCGTAGCCCGAGAGGTCGAAGGTGCGGATCGCGTCGGGATCGCTGACGGCGCGGTGATGCGTGTCGTGGAACAGCAGGGCGAAGCGGCCGCCGCGCTTGCGCAGCGCGCCGACGGCGGCGACCAGCTCGGGCTCGTTCCACTCGTGCATCAGGACGAGGTCGGCCTCGCCGACGAGTGCCTCCGCCGCCTCGCCCGGATCGTAGGTCTCGGCCAAAAGCTCGGGGTAGGCGGCGCGGAAGGCGTCGAGCCCTTCGTCGCCGTGGTCGGCGGTGAGATGGGCGAGGCTCCAGTTGCCGCGCGGCTCGCGCGCCGCGACGTCGTGGCCTCGCGCGACCAGCTCGCGGAGCACGCCGCGCAGGAAGTGCGCGTTGCCGTGGTTCCAGCACGAGAGCAACGAATGGGTGAAATAGACGATCTTCACGCGACCTGCCGCATCCGCGCTTCGCCGCCGAGCAGACGCGCGTAGAGGCCGGCCATGCCGCTCGCCATCGCGGCCGGCGTGTAGCGCTCTGCGCGAGCGGCGGCCCGCGTGCCCAGCGTTTCGCGCGCGTCCGCATCGCCACCAAGAGCATCGAGCGCTCGGACAAAGTTGTCCTCGTCGTCCGGCGCCACGAACAGCGCGGCGCCGTCCCACAGCTCGCGAAAGGTGGGGATGTCGGCGAGGATCAGCGGGCAGCCGGCGAGCGCGGCCTCTAGCACGGCAAGTCCGAACGGCTCGTAGAGCGCGGTCGAGACGTAGATCGGCCGCTTCGCGAGCCAGGCTTGCACGGCAGCGTTTCCGATCGGTCCGAGCGTTTCGAGGTGGCGGGGCGGCGGCTTGATGCCCTCGGGGCCAAGAAGCTCGCCGGCCGCCACGACACGCAACCGCGTGCGCGCCGCGACCCTGTCGAGCACGGCGAGGTTCTTGCCCCCGTCCCAGAGCCGGCCGGCGGTGAAGGCGAACGGCTCCGCCGGCACCGCCGCGAGCGCCGGGCGCGAGCGGCCGTTGTGGACGACCTCCGGCGCGCGAAGCGTCGCGTGGACGCGATGCACCGCGTCCGCGAAAGCCCGGCTCGGCGCCACGAGTCGGTCGGCGCGTTGCAGCCCGCGACGCGCGAGGTCGCTCTGCCACGTCAAGCGATC
>CAXTQM010000138.1:1157-6857 GCA_964246205.1 uncultured Beijerinckiaceae bacterium
GATCCGGCAGCGCACCGCCGTGCACCGCGGCCCACCAGGTCGAGACGCAACTGTGCACGACGACAACAACCGGCTGAGCGAAGTCGGCCGACGCGGCGAGGAAGGTCTGGTTCAGCTGCACCAGGGCGGCGCCCTCGACCACGGCGAGGCGTGCCACAGCATCGCCGGCCTGCTCGACGCCGTGCCGGTCCGACGACAGCCAGTCCAAGGGAAGGCCGGTCGCGACAATGCGGCAGCCCGGCACGGCGACCGCCTCGGCGGCCAGCACGTCGCCAGGCGGCGGCCCGAGCACGGCGAGCGTCGTGGACCATCCCTGCTCCACCAGAGCTCCGGCGAGCTCGGTCGCGTAGGACCAGACTCCGCCAAGCGCGTCCGTGGTCATGAGGACGCGTCGGTCCAGCCTCACTCGGCCGCCTCGCTCTCCGCGAGGACCGGCGTCGCGAGGCTCGGCAAGGCGAGGATTGGCATGGCGAGTTCCCGCGCCTCGGCGAGCCAGGCCAGCAGGTTGGGTAGGCCGCGTTGCCATGGGATGCGCGCGCCGAGACCCAGCGCCCCTTGCGCCACCCGGGTGTCGGCAACGAAGTACTTCTGGTCGCCCGCCCGAGGCGGCTCGCGACGCAGGTCGAGTTTGCGGCCAACGAGGCCGGCGAGATGGTCAAGCAGCGTGCGCAGGCTGACGGCGTTGTCCGGGCCGCCGCCGAGGTTGAAGGCGCGGCCCTTGATGACGTCGATCCGCTCCCAGGCGGCGAGATAGGCGTCGACGGCGTCCGAGACGTCGAGGATGTCGCGGACCTGGTAGCCGTCGCCGAACAGGGTGATGGGCTTGCCCTCCAGCGCGCGAATCAGGAAATGCGCGACCCAGCCCTGGTCCTCGGTACCCATCTGGCGACGTCCGTAGATGCAGCTCATGCGCAGCACGCTGGCGCGAAGGCCGAAGCTGCGGGCATAGTCGAGCACGTATTGGTCCGCGCTGCCCTTCGAGCAGCCGTAAGGCGTGTGGAAGTCGAGAGGGCGGTCCTCACCGATGCCGTGGGCGGCGATCTCCGCGTCGCGCGGGACGTAGGCCTCGTCGCGCAGATCGAAGTCGAGATTCGCGAGGTCGCCGTACACCTTGTTGGTCGAGGCGAACACCAGCGGCGTCCCCGGCGCGTCGAGGCGCAGCGCCTCCAGCAGCTCGAACGTGCTGCCGACGTTGACGTCGAAGTCGTCGCGCGGGGCGACGAGGCTGGTGGTGACCGCCACCTGCGCGGCGAAATGGAACACCGCCTTGGCTCGCCGCGCGGCGGCGGCGAGGCTGGCGCCGTCGCGCACGTCGGCGACGATCCGCTCGATGCGACGGCCGTGGTTCGCCTCCAGCCAGCGCAGGTTGGCCTCGACGCCCGGCCGCGCCAGCGAGTCGTAGATCAGGACGTCGTGGCCGGCGCCGGCGAGCCGGTCGGCGAGGTTGCTGCCGATGAAGCCGGCTCCGCCGGTGACCAGGATCGGGCGCGTATCGCCCGTCATGCCACGAGCCCGCGCGCGTCGAGTTCGGCACGCATCTGCTCGATGCGGTCCTTGGCGGTCTGCTCCGCCACCCAGGCGGCGAGCTTGGCCAGGCCCTCGCCGAAGTCCTGACGCGCCTCGAAGCCGAGCGCACGCGCGGCGAGCGAGGTGTCGCAGAAGCAGTGGCGGATGTCGCCGGTGCGGACCTTGCCGACGATCTGCGGCTCGATGGCGTTCTTGCCCATGGCGCGCGCGAGTTCGGTCGCGATCTCGGCCACCGAGCGATCGTGGCCCGACCCGATGTTGAAGGTTCCGCCCGCCGCCGCCGGCAGCACCAGTGCGTCGGCGAAGGCGCGCGCGACGTCGTCGACGTGGACGAAGTCGCGGCGCTGCCGGCCGTCCTCGAAGATCATCGGCTGCTGACCGTTGAGCAGGCGTGCGGCGAAGATCGCGAGCACGCCGGTGTAGGGATTGGAGAGCGCCTGCCCCGGCCCGTAGACGTTGAAGAGCCGCAGGCACACGCCTTCGATGCCGTAGGGCGGGCCCATGATGTGGGTGGTGCGCTCCTGCACGAACTTGTTCAGCGCGTAGATCGAGGAGAGGGCGGGCCGCTTCCACTCCGGCGTGGCGACCGGCGACAGCGGCCGGCCCTCGGCGTCGAGCGGCTCCCACACGGTCTGGCCGTCGCGCATGCCGCTGCGCACGGCATCCTCGACGAAGTGCCCGTCCGCGTCCTTGTAGAGGCCCTCGCCGTAGACGCTCATCGACGAGGCGGTGACGACGCGGCGCACCGGGCGGTCGATCATCGCCTCGAACAGCACGGCGGTGCCGACGTCGTTGGTCGAGGTGTAGCGCTCGACCTCGTACATGGACTGGCCGACGCCGACCTCGGCGGCGAGGTGAACGACGCTGTCGACACCTCTCAGCGCGGCCTGGACCGCGGCCTTGTCGCGGATGTCGGCGCGGACGAACTCGGCCTCGGGATCGAGGATGACGGATCCGTCCACCTCGCCGTGGACCTGGTCGATCAGGCTGTCGAGAACGCGGACCCTGTCGCCGCGGCCGAGGAGCTCCTTGACGACGGCGCGGCCTATGAAGCCGGCGCCGCCCGTGACCAGTACCTGCTCCACCAGCGCTCCGATGCGGCCGGCGCGACGTCGCGCCTTTGCGCGACTATGGTCGCGCCCGGCGCGGCGACGCAAGCTTCTTCTTTGTTCCTCCTGCTTTAACCCTCGCCCTCAAGCTTTTGCCGCGGCGGCAGGCTGGCGAGCCGAGGCGGTGAAGAATGTTGCTCGCGTTCGCCTTTCTCCGCTAGAGGTCGTCAAATGATCTGAACGGGATCGACTCAGCGACGGACGGCTCGGACCAATTGGCGATCTCGATCCTTTTCACGGCAGGCAGGTGCACGGCCCGGCTCTATCGCGTTTCGACACCGTCACGACGGTGCGTTTCCTAGGCATGTCGCAGGGTCCGACAGCCACGAAAGCACGATCGCCAAGGCGCGATCGCATGATCGGTCCGCGCGTGGCAGCCGCCCTTCGCGAGCGCCGCACGTGACCGCGCTGGCGGCCAACCCGGCCGACCACCTGCAGCGCGAAGTCGACGCGCTGGCGCCCTGGTTTCACAACATGGACCTCGGCCACGGTATCGCGACGGCGCCGGAGCATTTCCTGGGCGACTACCCGCGCTTCAAGTTCGAGCGCTTCGCCCATGCCCTGCCGGCCGATCTCGCCGGCCGCAGCGTGCTCGACATCGGCTGCAACGCCGGCTTCTACGCCATGGAGATGAAGCGGCGCGGCGCCGGCCGCGTGCTCGGCATCGACAGCGACGAGCGTTATCTCGCGCAAGGCAGGTTCGCGGCGCGGGCGCTCGGCTTCGCAGACGTCGAATTTCGAAATCTCTCCGTCTACAACGTCGGCCGGCTCGGCGAGCGATTCGACATCGTGATCTTCATGGGCGTGCTCTACCACCTGCGCCATCCGCTGCTCGCCCTCGACCTCGTGCGCGAGCACGTCTGCAACGACCTGATGCTGTTCCAGACGATGCAGCGCGGCAGCGAGGAGGTCGCGCGCGTTCCGATCGACCATCCGTTTTTCGTTGAGGGCACGTACGACCTGCCGCCCTGCTTCGACGAGCCGGGCTATCCCCGCATGCATTTCATCGAGCGTGAATACGCGAACGATTGGACCAATTGGTGGGCACCCAACAGGGCCTGCACCGAGGCACTGCTGCGCGCCGCCGGCTTTACCATCAAGGCGCGCCCCGAGACCGAAGTGTACATCTGCGAGGTGGCGCCGATCCCATATCTGGCGGAAGGCAACCGACCGGCGGCCTATCCCGCGAAAGGGCCGTGACTTGATCGAAGCCGCGATGATTTGGAACGAGCCCAACAACAAGTCGCATTGGGATATCGTGCTCGACTCGGACTGGCGCGCCTATTCCGAGATGGTGGTGCAGGCCGGTGCCGCGATCAAGGCTGCCAACCCCGCCGTGCGCCGCGTGCTCGGCGGCATGTCGCCGATCGACCCGCACTGGGTTCGGGCTGTCGCCCAGCACGGCGCCCTTGACGCCGTCGATGTCGTCGCGGTGCACGGCTTTCCGCTCGATTGGAATCTGTGGTCGATCCACGCTTGGCCCGACAAGATCGCCGAGATCGAGGCGGTCACCAGCAAGCCGATCTGGGCGACCGAGGTCGGCGTCGGCTCGTTCGGCGCCGAGGAGGTGCAGGTGTTCGGCGTCAAGCGCACTGCGGAGCTGCTGGTCGGCCGCGTCGAGCGCGTGTTCTGGTATTCGCTTTACGACCTGCCGATGGCTTGGGGCGCCGAGACCCGCCACCGCGAGGCCGAAGGCTCGAGCTACTACCGTCATTTCTACATGGGCCTGATCCGCGAGGACGGCACGCCCAAGCCGGCGCTCGACGATTATGCCAAGGTCGCCGGCGGCATGGGCCTGATGCAATGGTTTCACTACGAGGACCCGCGCCTCGACGATGCCGTTGCGTGGATGAAGCGGCTTGGCACCCGCCACCTGCGCACCGGTCTCTCCTGGGCCGACAGCTTCCGGCCCGACGCCACGGCATGGTTCGACCGGCAGATGGCGGCGCTTGCCGATTTCGACGTGACGCTCACCTTCTGCTTCACGCCCGAGCACCTCGGCGTCGCGCCGCACCACACCAGTCCGCCGGTCGATCCGCACGGCTTCGCCGAGTTCTGCGCCTGGGCGATCGAGCGGTACGCGCCGGCCCGCGTTTCCGCCGCCAGGGCGGTCTGAGACGGCCATGTTGGAGAGACCGAGGCGCCCGATCCGCATCGCCCTCGTCGGCATCGGCAATTGCGCGAGTTCGCTTGTTCAGGGCCTGACGCATTACTCGCGCACCAACGGCGACTTCACCGGCCTGCTTCACCGTGAGATCGGCGGCTACACGCCGCTCGACATCCACGTCGTGGCGGCCTGGGACGTCGATCGGCGCAAGGTCGGGCGCGACGTCGCCGAGGCGATCTTCGCCAAGCCCAATTGCACCGCGGTGTTCTGCGCCGACGTCGAGCCGACCGGCGCGGTCGTGCTGATGGGCTGCCGCCTCGACGGCGTAGCCGATCATATGCTCGACCATCCGAGCCCCGAGCGGACCTTCGCCCCGGCGGACGAGCCCGACGCCAGCTTCGACGACGTCGTGTCGGCGCTGCGCGAGGCCGAAGTCGACGTGATGATGAACTACCTGCCTGTCGGTAGCCAGCTGGCGAGCGAGTTCTACGCCGCCTGCGCCATCGAGGCGAAGGTCGCCTTCGTCAACAACATCCCAGTGTTCCTCGCCAGCGACCCGGTCTGGGCGGAGCGGTTTCGCGCGGCGGGCGTGCCGATCGTGGGCGACGACATCAAGGCACAGATCGGCGCGACCATTGTGCACCGCGTGCTGACCGACCTATTCCGCCGCCGCGGCGCCACGCTCGACCGAACCTACCAGCTCAACACCGGCGGCAACACGGACTTCCTCAACATGTCGAACCGCCAGCGGCTCGCCAGCAAGAAGATCTCGAAGACCGAGGCGGTGCAGTCCGTCGCGGAGCACCGGCTTGAAGACGACGACATCCATGTCGGGCCGTCCGACTACGTCGCCTGGCAGAACGACAACAAGGTCTGCTTCCTGCGCATGGAGGGGCGACTTTTCGGCGGCGTGCCGATGAACCTGGAGATGCGCCTCTCGGTGGAGGACAGCCCCAA
>CAXTQM010000139.1:0-6827 GCA_964246205.1 uncultured Beijerinckiaceae bacterium
TCGAGGTGGTGATGGCCGACGGCCGCGTGTTGAGCGACCTGTCCAAGCTCAAGAAAGATAACACCGGCTACGATTTGAAGAACCTGTTCATCGGCTCGGAGGGCACGCTGGGCGTCATCACGGCGGCGGTGCTGAAGCTGTGGCCCAAGCCGCGCGCGGTGGAAGTGGCCTTCGTCGGCATTGCCGGCCCGGAGGCGGCGCTGGCGCTGTTCCGCAGCCTGCGCGAGACGATGTCGGGCAAGATCCGGGCGTTCGAGCTGATCCCCCGCATCGCCCTGGACTTCGTGCTGGAAGCGGTGCCGGGCATGCGCGATCCGCTGCACGAGGCTCACGATTGGTACGTGCTGATCGAGCTGGCGACACAATCCGACGAAGCGCTGGACGACCAGCTTTTCCGATGGCTGGAGATCGTCGCCGAGCGCGGGCTCGTCGAGGACGCCACAGTCGCCGCCTCGCTCATCCAGGCGGCGGCGCTGTGGGCGCTGCGCGAACATATCTCGGAGGCGCAGAAGCGGTTCGGCGGCTCGATCAAGCACGACGTTTCGGTGCCGGTGGCCCAGGTGCCGGCCTTCCTCGCAGCGGTAGAACCGGCGGTGCTGGCGGCGGTGCCGGGCGCGAGGCTCTGCGCCTTCGGACATCTCGGCGACGGCAACATCCATTGCAACGTGCAGCAGCCCGAGGGTGCCGACAAGGCGGCCTTCCTGGCCCGCTGGGACGAGGTCAACCGTGTCGTCCACGGGCTTGTGGCCGCGTTCGGCGGCTCGATCTCGGCGGAGCACGGCATCGGCCAGCTCAAGCGCGACCTGCTGCCCGGCGTGAAGGACCCCGTCGCGCTCGACGCCATGCGCGCGATCAAGGCCGCACTCGATCCCAGGGGCATCCTCAACCCGGGCAAGGTGCTGGCCTAAGGCTCTCGGTCAGGCGGCTCTGCGCGTCACGGATGATCCGTTGGTGGCGGCCCGACGCCGATGCGGGTGCGGTAGACCGAAACCGGGAACTGCACCTTGGAGACGCCGCCGTTGAAAGGCGCCATGCGGTCGAGCTGCGCTGCGGGCATGTAGAGGAAGCCATCGGCATCAATCCACATGGCGTCGACCCATACCAGGCGCGGATCCTCGACCACCACCCGCATCGCGCCGTTGGCGTCGATCGCCAGAACACGGTGCCTGTCGACGTCGGAGGCGTAGATCGTGCCCTCGGCGTCGATCGCCGTACCGCCGGTCGAGGGCGTCTTGGCGAAGGTCGAGATATGCTTGGCGAGCTGCGCGTTGGGCAGCGCCGGATCGTCGAGGTAGCGCGTCGCGACCCGCGACATCGGGCTCGACGCCGGTTGGTAGTAGAAGAACTTGCCGTCCGGCGAGACCTCGAGCTGGTCGGTGTGGATCTTCACCGGCTTGCCGTCGGGCCCGCGCAGCACGCGACTCTCGGCGGTGATCGGTCGCTGCGCCGTCATCGAGGGGTCGCCGTCGAGGACGCGTCGCGTGGCACCGGTGGCGAGGTCGACCACGATGACGCCGGGCGAGCCTGCATCCGTCACGTAGGCGAGGTTGCCGTGGAAGCGCACGTCTTCGATGGCGCTCTTCGCGTTGGTGGCGGCGCCGAGCGGGTAGGTCCGCGCGACCTTGTTGCTGGCGAGGTCGATCTTGACCAGCTTGGGTCCGCCGGGGACCGGCACGCCGGTCAAATCCGGCACGCCGACGTCGACGATCCAAAGCGAGTCGTGCGGGCCGACGCGCAGGGCGTTGGCGCGCACGAAGGCCTGCGCGGCGTCGTCGCCCGGCTTCCAGCCGTTCCAGCGCGCGTCGGGGAAGGGCACCGGCTTCCCCTTCTTCCATTCCACGACTTGAGGACCGGAGCTGCCGTCGAATCGCGGCAGCGGCAGGAAGGCGCGACCCGTGTTTGTCGAGGCATAGCCGTTGGCAACGCTGTCGAGCTGCAGCACGGTGGCGAGCAGGTCGGGTGCCGCGCACGCCGGCATCGGCGCGGTTCCAACGAGCAATGCGACGGCGAGAACGTCGGTGAGGCGCATGGCGCGTTCTTTCGTCAGTGCGGCGCGATTTCAGGCGCCTTACATATCGTCGCCGCACCCGGCGAACAGCGCGAGCACCCACCTTGAAGGGGCTTGTGGACACAAAGGGGCACGACTCGGCTGTTGATGGACGGCTACGTTCCTGCTATGTTCCTACCGTCTTCGAGAGGCCTCGCGTCATGGCGCTGACCACCACCTACATCGTCGTCCCCTTCCTCGCCGGTGCCAAGGGCCGGCTTCATCCCGGCACGCCGCGCCGCTCTCTGTCGCGCGCCAACGCCATCGCCATGGCCGACGGGCTGGCGCCCTCGTATGCCGGAGTCATCGTGCTGCGCGACCGCGACGATCCCGTGGCCGGCGTGTTCCTGGAGCCGCTGCTCATCTGCGTGATCGGCGAGGTGCCGGGCGATCTGCTGGCGCAGCTCGCGGCCTGAGCGCCGCGCGTTTGTGGCGGAGCGGCATCACCGGGCCGCAAACATTGCGGCGACCCCGTTGACGCTTCGTTTACCGGCACCGGCCAGGGTCGCAGCCTTGCCGTAGCCTCAAATCCGGGGCGTTATGGTCGTGTACGGGAGAGCGGACGCGTGCTCCCTTGAGAGAGTCCGGCCCGTATGCGTTTCACGCGCCTTACCACCCGCCTCGCGCTCGTCGCTGCGGCGGCCCTCGCCTCAGGGTGCCTCGCCGGTTGCGAGGAGACGGAGACTGCCGGTCTCGGCATGGCCGGCTCCGTGCGGGCGTCGCACGCGCTCAATCCCGACATGCTGGCGCTGATGGAGAAGGAAGGGGTCGGCCAGACCTCCCCCGTGCTGATCCGCACCTACAAAAAGGAAGCCGAGTTCGAGATTTGGAAGATGAAGCCGGACGGGCGCTACGTCCACTTCAAGACCTTCCCGATGTGCCGCTGGTCCGGCCAGCTCGGCCCCAAGCTGCGCGAGGGCGACCGCCAGGTGCCGGAAGGCTTCTACCGCATCACCCCCGGCCAGATGAACCCGACCTCGCAATACTACCTGTCGTTCAACGTCGGATATCCCAACGCCTATGACCGCGCCCATGGCGCTTCGGGTGGCTCGATCTTCGTGCACGGCGCATGCTCCTCGGCCGGCTGCTTTTCCATGACCGACGCGCAGATCGACCAGATCTACGCCGTGGCGCGCGAAGCCTTCGCCGGCGGCCAGCAGACCATCCAGATGCAGTCCTACCCGTTCCACATGAACGCGGAAAACCTCGCCAAGTACCGCAACGACCCCAACATCGCGTTTTGGCGCAACCTCAAGGAAGGCGCCGATAATTTCGAGGTTTCGAAGCAGGACGTGACGGTCGGCGTCTGCGCCAGACACTACGTATTCAACACCACCGCCCGGAACCTCGACCCGAGCGGCCCATGCCCGTCGCTGCAGCACGACGGCATCCAGAACGAGGTGGCCGCCCGCCAGTCCGAGGACGATGCCAGGATCGCCAAGCTCGAGGCGTCGACGCCGTCGGTGCGGACCATCTACGCCGACGGCGGCCAGAACCCGGAATTCGCCAAGGCCGGCCTCGCCGACGTGAGCCGCCCCGAAGCGCTTGCCGCCGGTGCCACGGACTGGGTGGTCGAGCCCGCCGCCGCCAAGGGCGCTTCGCCCGTGGTGAAGCTCGCCGCCCGAAAGGCCGCCCGCACCAGCGTCGCCAAGGTGGCCAGCCCGGCCACGGCCGACACGGCGGATCGCACCGCCACGATCAAGAAGTCGCAGGCCTCGCTCTGAGCTGACGCGACGCCGCTCGGGACGCGCCCGGCGGCGCACTTCCGAGGTGTCGCCATGCCGCAACAGCCGTTCGTGCCCCTGATCACGATCAAGCTCGCGGCACGGCCGCGCGTGATCTCGGCGCGCTCAATCTGCAACGGCGAACGGTTCGATGCCGCGACGCTCGATATCCTACGCGAGATCGGCGCCGCCCAGCCCGATGTGACGTTCGCCGCCACCGAAGGTCTGGTGGAACTCGGCGGCCTTGACGAAGCGAGCCTGGATCGCGCGGTCGACAGCTTCAGGAACCGGTGCGAGACGCCCTTCGCGATCGGTGCGCCGCAGGTCGGCTACGTCGAGGCGGCGCTGAAGACGGTCGAGAAAGACTACACCTACAAGTGCCATGATGTCGTCGCCGGTCGCATGTTCGCTCGCTTGAAGCTTGTCGTCGCACCTACTTTGGAGGGCTTCGCGTTCGCGTCCATCGCGGTCGGTGAAGCTGTGCCCGAGGCCTTCGTGCCCGCGGTGGCGGAGGCGATCGGCGAGATCGCACGCGCCGGTCCGCGTGCCGGCTTCCCGGTGGTCGCCACGCGGGTGACGCTCGTCGATGGCGCGTACCATGCCAGCGGCTCCTCCGCCGAAGCCTTCGCCCGAGCCGCCCAGGCCGGCTTCTGCGAGGCGCTCGTAGAGGGCGGCGGCATGCTGGAGCCGATCATGCGCCTCGAGGTGCTCGCCCCGCCCGACTACCGCGGCGGCGTGGCCGGCGACATCGTCTCGCGCCGCGGCGGGGTCTTTAACCACGCGATACGAGGCGACCTGCTCGCCACCACGGCCACCGTGCCACTCGCCAATCTGCTCGGCTACACCCACGAGCTGCGCGGCCTGACGCAGGGCCATGGCCGTCATTCCATGAGCTTCGAGCGCTACGATCCGTTCCCCCGCAGCCGCGCGAACTGCCGCCCGCCATGGCGGCGGCCTTGCGCCGGCCGTAGCTTTCGCCGCAACGCCGGCAACCTCGTCACCGCAACAGCGCGGCCGGAGCCTCTTCGCTCGGTTAGAGATGCTTCAGCAGGAACCGCTGCGCCGATACGGGGAAGTAGCGCGTTCGCTCATCTCTGGGTCAACCGCTGGCTCGAGCAGGGCGCGGCTAGAGCGAAGGTCGGATGATCGCCTCGGCCAGCGCCTTGCCCGAGAGCCACGCCGCCTCGACCCGGGGCCCGATGCACCAGTCGCCGCAGACGCCGATCCGCCGCGCCGCAATCCAATGGCATGGCGCGTCGCCCTTGCCGGAGCGGGCGTAGCGCCAGCTGTGCGCGTAGGTCGCCAGCGGGGCGGGCAGGGCGATGCCGGCCTTCTCCGCGAAAGCCGCGAGCAGAGCGGGCGCGACGCTCTCTTGCGGATCGTCGAGGTGCGCGGCCGACCAGTCCGGGCCGGCCTGGATCACCCAGGTCTCGGGGCCGCCGCGCCCCGGCTTGGCGCTGTTGCGCGCGGCCCAGCCGACCGCGCCATCGCCTTTGATGATGTCGGCTTCGATCGGCAGGCGCGCGGCGAACGAGGCGGCGAGTGTCCAGCACGGCTGCGAGGGCGTCATCTCAGCGACAGCCGCGATCTCCGGGGCATAGACCGCCACCAGCGCCGCGACCTGGTCCGCCGGGATCGCGACGACGATGGCTTCGAAGTCGCCCTTGTCGAAGCCCTTGCCGCGCACGCGCCAGCCGCTAGGCCCGTCGACCAGTTCGACCACATGCGTTGACCAGCGGACCGCGAGCCGGCTCGCCATGTCGGCGACCGGCGCGCTCATCCCCGGAGTCCCGACCCAGGCGTCGTCGCCCGCAGCCGGCCAGCGGGCGGCCCGCCCGATTGCTGCCCACCGTGCGACGCGAGCGCGGAAGCTGGGGTCGCGCGCGCTCATGTACTGCGCGCCGTAGTCGAAGCCGGCGACGCCGTCCGGCGTGTCCATCTCGCGCGTCGACATGCGCCCGCCGGGGCGCCGGCCCTTGTCGAACAGCGCCACCGTCCGCCCCGCCTCGACGAGGGCCTCGGCGCAGGCCAGCCCGGCCATGCCGGCTCCGACGATCGCGACCGTCACGGAAGGCCTGCGCCTACCGCGGCGTGAAGTCCGTGTCGGGCTTCACCTGACGGCAATAGCCGGCCATCAGCCGGGCGCAATCCTCGACGTCCTTCAGGCTCAGCATCTCGACGGGCGTGTGCATGTAGCGCAGCGGCACGCCGAGCAGCCCCGTCGCCATGCCGGCCCGGTTGAGCTGCATGGCGTTGGCGTCGGTGCCGGTGCCGGCGGCGCTGACGCTCACCTGGTAGGCGATGCCGGCCTCGCGCGCTGCCGCGCCGATCAGGTCGAAGGTGACGTGGTTGGTGTTGGGGCCGCGCGACACGCTCGGGCCCTTGCCGAGCTCCAGGCTGCCGTGGAGCACCTTGTTGGCGCCGGGATAGTCGGTGGCGTGGTTGACGTCGACGGCGAGGCCGGTCTGCGCGTCGATGCCGTAGGCGGCGGTCCTGGCGCCGCGCAGGCCGATCTCCTCCTGCACGGTGGCTACGGCGTGGACGCCGACGTCCGGGTCGAGGCCGCCGTCCTCCTTCAGCAGGCGCAGCGTCTCGGCGACGATAAAGGTGCCCATCTTGTTGTCGAAGCCGCGCGCGGTGGCTCGGTCCCCCATCAGCGGCTGGAACTCGCACTGGTAGGTCACGACGTCGCCCAGTGCGACGACCTCCTCCGCCTCGGCGCGCGTGGTGGCACCGACGTCGATCCACATGTCCTTGATCTCGGGCTTCTTCTTGCGGTCCTCCTCGGTCTGCAGGTGGATGGCGGTGCGGCCGATGACGCCGGCGAGACGGCGCTTGCCGTAGATCCACACGCGCTGGCCTATGGCGACGGCGCTGTCGTGGCCGCCGATGGTGCGGAAGTGCAGCTGCCCCTGATCGTCGATGTGGTGGATGATGAAGCCGAGCTCGTCCATATGGCCGGCGAGCATGATGCGCATGGAGGCGCTCGGGTTGACCACCGCCGCGACGTTGCCGTGCACGTCGGTGGTGACCGCATCGGCGAAGGGTCCGACGTA
>CAXTQM010000140.1:0-6824 GCA_964246205.1 uncultured Beijerinckiaceae bacterium
GGGTCGGCTGCGGGATGTAGGCGTCGACCGTCTCCATCAGCTTCAGGACGGCGTCGTGGCCGATCTCAGGCTGCTTGCCCTCGAGCGCACAGACGGCCGACCCCTTGGTGATCGGGATGTCGTCGCCGGGGAAATCATATTTCGACAGCAGCTCGCGAACCTCGAGTTCGACGAGCTCGAGCAGCTCCTCGTCGTCGACGAGATCGACCTTGTTCATGAACACCACGAGTGCCGGCACGCCGACCTGGCGGGCAAGCAGGATGTGCTCGCGGGTCTGGGGCATCGGGCCGTCGGCAGCGGAGACGACCAGGATCGCGCCGTCCATCTGCGCGGCACCGGTGATCATGTTCTTCACGTAGTCAGCGTGGCCGGGGCAGTCGACATGGGCGTAGTGGCGGTTCGCCGTCTCGTACTCGACGTGAGCCGTCGAAATGGTGATGCCGCGGGCCTTCTCCTCCGGCGCCTTATCGATCTGATCGTAGGCCGTGTAGGTCGCACCGCCGGTCTCGGCGAGCACCTTGGTGATCGCCGCGGTCAGCGATGTCTTGCCGTGGTCGACGTGACCGATCGTGCCGATGTTGCAGTGCGGCTTATTGCGGGCGAACTTCTCTTTACCCATCGGAGGGCTCCTTCGGAAAGCATGTGTCGGGGGTTGTTCGAGCAGGAGAGTTGGATCAGGCGTATTTCGCCTGGACCTTGGCCGCCTCGCTCGCCGGCACCTGTTCGTAGTGGTCGAACTGCATGGAATAATTGGCGCGGCCCTGGGTCCCCGAGCGAAGCTCGTTGACGTAGCCGAACATGTTTGCGAGCGGAACCATCGCGTTGATGACGACCGCATTGCCGCGCATGTCCTGTCCCTGCACCTGGCCGCGGCGGGAGAGCAGGTCGCCCATCACGAAGCCGGTGTAGTCCTCGGGGGTGGTGACCTCGACCTTCATGACCGGCTCGAGCAGTACCGAGCCGCCCTCGCGCAGCGCCTCACGGAACGCCGCCCGCGACGCGATCTCGAAGGCCAGCACCGAAGAGTCGACGTCGTGGTAGGCGCCGTCGATCAAGGTTGCCTTGACGTCGACCACCGGGAAGCCGGCGAGCACGCCCGAGCCCATGACAGAATTGATGCCCTTGTCGACGCCGGGGATGTATTCCTTGGGAACCGCGCCGCCGATGACCTTCGACTCGAAAGATGAACCGGCACCCGGCTCGGCCGGCTCGAACACGATCTTGACGCGGGCGAACTGGCCCGTGCCGCCAGTCTGTTTCTTGTGGGTGTAGTCCTTCTCGATGCGCTTTGTGAGCTTCTCGCGATAAGCGACCTGCGGTGCGCCGATGTTGGCATCGACCTTGTAAGTGCGTCGCAGGATGTCAACCTTGATATCGAGATGCAGCTCGCCCATTCCCTTGAGGATGGTCTGGCCGCTCTCCTGGTCGGTCGAGACGCGGAAGGACGGATCCTCCGCCGCGAGCTTGGCGAGCGCGACGCCGAGCTTCTCCTGGTCGGACTTGGTCTTGGGCTCGATCGCGATCTCGATGACCGGCTCGGGAAACTCCATACGCTCGAGGATGACCGGCTTTGCGGTATCGCAAAGCGTGTCGCCGGTACGCGTCTCCTTGAGGCCGGCCAGCGCGACGATGTCGCCGGCATAAGCCTCCTTGATGTCTTCGCGATTGTTGGCATGCATCAGGAGCATGCGGCCGATACGTTCCTTTTTCTCCTTTGTGGAGTTCAGAACGCCGGTGCCGGACTCGATGTGCCCCGAATACACGCGTGCGAACGTGATCGTTCCGACGAAGGGATCGTCCATGATCTTGAAGGCAAGCATGGAAAACGGCTCGCTGTCGTCGGCGTGACGCAGGATCTCCTCGCCGCTCTCCATGTCGATGCCCTTGATGGCCTCAACATCAAGAGGCGAGGGCAGGTACTCGACTACGGCGTCAAGCAGAGGCTGCACGCCCTTGTTCTTGAAGGCCGAGCCGCACAGCACGGGAATGAAGGAGATGTCGCGGACGGCCTTGCGGATAAGCCGATTGAGCGTCGGCACATCCGGCTCATCGCCGTCGAAGAACTTCTGCATGACGTCGTCGTCAAGCTCGACGGCGGCCTCAACGAGCGTGGCGCGCGCTTCCTCGGCCCGAGCACGCAGAGGCTCGGGGATCTCCTCGTCGTGATACTTGGCGCCGAGCGCCTCGTCTTCCCAGACGACGGCCTTCATCCGCACTAGGTCGATAATGCCCTTAAAATCCGATTCGGAACCGATCGGCAGCTGGATGCAGACGGGGTTGCCGCCGACCTTGGTGCGGATCTCGGTGAAGCACCGATCGAAATCGGCGCCAATCTTGTCCATCTTGTTGACGAACACGATACGCGGCACCTTGTACTTGTCGGCTTGGCGCCACACCGTCTCGGTCTGCGGCTCCACGCCCTGATTACCGTCCAGCACGCACACCGCGCCATCAAGCACGCGGAGCGAGCGCTCCACCTCGATGGTGAAATCGACGTGGCCGGGCGTGTCGATGATATTCAGGCGCTTGCCGTTCCAGTGCGTCGTCGTCGCGGCGGACGTGATCGTGATGCCGCGCTCCTGCTCCTGCTCCATCCAGTCCATGGTCGCGGCACCGTCGTGCACTTCGCCGATCTTGTGCGACTTGCCGGAGTAGAACAGGATCCGCTCGGTCGTCGTCGTCTTGCCCGCATCGATGTGGGCCATGATTCCGAAGTTGCGGTAGTCTTCGATCTTGTGGACGCGGGGCATCGGGAAATCCTCTGAGAAGCGCGCGGTGCACGCCTCACGTGAAGGGGTGAACTACCAGCGGTAATGCGAGAAGGCGCGGTTGGCTTCCGCCATCCGGTGCGTGTCTTCCCGCTTCTTGACCGCGTTGCCGCGGTTGTTAGCGGCATCCATCAGCTCCGCCGAGAGCCGGTCCACCATGGTCTTATCGTTGCGGCCGCGGGCGGCCGTAATCAGCCAACGGATCGCCAGCGCCTGGCGACGCTCCAGCCGGACCTCGACCGGGACTTGGTAGGTGGCGCCACCAACGCGCCGCGAGCGCACCTCGATCGCCGGAGCGACATTCTCCAAAGCTTGCTTGAAGATCGGCAACGGCTCCTGACGCGAGCGCGCCTCGATCTGGTCCATCGCGCCGTATACGATCGTTTCGGCGGTCGACTTCTTGCCGTCGTACATGATCGAGTTCATGAACTTGGCGACGATGACGTCGTGGTACTTGGCGTCGGGAATGATCTCGCGCTTCTCTGCGCTATGACGGCGGGACATTTCGCGATCCTCTTACTTCGGCCGCTTCGCGCCGTACTTCGACCGGCGCTGCTTACGGTTCTTGACGCCCTGGGTGTCGAGCACGCCGCGCAGAATGTGGTAGCGCACGCCCGGCAGGTCCTTCACGCGGCCGCCGCGCACCATGACCACAGAGTGCTCCTGAAGATTGTGGCCCTCGCCGGGAATGTAGCCGATGACCTCGAAACCGTTGGTGAGCCGCACCTTGGCGACCTTGCGCATGGCCGAGTTCGGCTTCTTCGGGGTCGTCGTGTAGACGCGCGTGCAGACACCGCGCTTCTGCGGGCACGACTGCAGATGGCGCGCCTTGGATGCGTAGACGCTCGGCTGCCGCGGCTTGCGGATCAACTGGCTGATTGTCGGCATTCGTTATCCCGTCGACCTCGAACCGATGATGCAGGCCGAGCCCACGCCACCAAATGAATTCCATGACCCCAAACGCGTGCGAACAACACCATAGGCCATCGCGGCCCCTGATGCTGATGCTGAGGCAGAGGACCCTGGACGCGAGCCCAAGTTCTTGCATTCCGGTGCCAAACGACAAGCGTGCGGCGGAGGACTCAGTCGCTGAAACCGACAGCGTTTAGGTCTCGATCATCCAAGGCGCGGCGCCCCGAAGCGAAAGACCTACGGCCTATCGAAAGTGCGCGGACCCTAAGAGCGTGCCGCGCAGGCGTCAACCCCTCTTCGGCGTCGACACGGGTGGCCAAGTCGGTGCAACGGCCAGGGCATCCGGCAAGCGATGTTGCCTGGCCGCCGCTCCTGCCCTTCGGCAAAGGTCGATCTAAGATGGCCGATGCAGCATGGACTTGGGGAAGTCGGCCGGAGCGGTGTTTTTCACTTCAGTCCCGCGGCAACACGAAGACCTGACCGGGGTAGACCAGTTTGGGATCGCGAATCTGGGTCACGTTGGCGGCGTAGATTTCGGTATAGCGGGTGCCGTGCCCCAGACGCTTGCGGCTGATGCCCCAGAGGTTGTCGCCGCGCGAGACGAGTTCGGTGTCGACGTGGTCGAGCACGGCATCGGGCTGCTTCACTCCGGGCGGCGACGTCGTCGGTTCTGTGGCTGGGTTTCCCATCCCGCTTCCCGCATCTGCAAGTCTCGCATCGGGAGGAAGCGTGGCGGGCTCGGTCCCGGTCGCCTCGGTGCGCGGCACGTCGAAGGGTACCTCGACGCGCGCATCGACGCTGTGATCCGGCTTCAGCGCATCGGCTCGCACCGCGTAATGGCCGGCAGCCAGACCCTTGCGCACGGTCACCGTCCAGGCTCCGGCCGGCGCGGCCGCGACGTCGGCGACTCGGCTGTTGTTGAGGTAGACTCGCACATCGGTGCCGGGCGGCGCCAAGCCGGAGGCGAACAGTCCGGAGCCGTTCTCCAGCTCGACCGAACGGATCGCGAGCTTCGGCGGCGCCCCCGATGCGGCGGTCTTCGGCGCCGCGGCGGCGGCCGGCGAGCTCCGCGGCACGAGAGCCGTGGCTTGCGGCGGGACGGACAGCAGCGTCGTCGCCTTGCCCGGCTCCGCCATCGCCACCACGACCTGCTGCGATTTGGAAGCCGGCACGGAAACGACAACGCTCTGCTTCGACTCCTGCGTGGCGGCCCCTTCGCCCTGGCGCAACGTCAGCGCGTAATCGCCGGGTTTCAGCGCCGGAGGCGTTATGACGAAACTGCCTCCGGCGTCGGCCTTGACCTCGGCCACGACCTTGCCGTGGTCGATCAGCGCCACGGTGCCGTCGGGCTTGCCGTGGCCGGCGAGCAGGGCGTCGCCACTCGGCTCGACGCGGACGACGTCGAAGGAGGGCGGCGGGGAGGCCGGATCGGAAGGTGTCGCGGTGGCGTCAGGGTCCGGTGTTGCCGTCGAGTGCGCCGGCGTTGCGGACGACGAGCCATGCGCCGGCGCGGAAGCCAGCATTTCGACGTGCGGGGACGTCCCTCGCACGCGCTGCCAGCCCAAGTCGCCGGCAAGCGCGAGCAGCAGGAGGACGGCGGCGGCGATGATGAGCCTTGTCTTGGAGGCCGACACGGCGCTCCTCCTTCAGTTCGGCGGACGGTCATATTTCCATATCGGTGGGAGCATACAAGCCGCCGTCCGGACGAGTGCTCCGATGCCTTCGAGGCGCGACGTTCGAGTTTCTGAGGAGCGGCAAGGCGGTGCAGTCAGAAGGGGTGCGGCTCGAGACCGTCTGCGTCTATTGCGGCTCCGCCAGCGGCGGCGATCCGGCCTTCGAGCTCGCCGCCCGCACGCTCGGCCGGATCTTGGCCGCCGAGAACATCGGGCTGGTCTACGGCGGCGGCGGCCGCGGTCTGATGGGAACGCTGGCGCGCACCGTGCTCGAATCGGGCGGTCACGTCACCGGCATCATCCCGGATTTCCTGACCGATCACGATGAGCTCCTGCGCGCCGCGCAGGAGCACGTGGTGGTGCCCGACATGCACACCCGCAAGCGGCTGATGTTCGAGCGCGCTGACGCCTTCGTCGCGCTGCCCGGCGGCATCGGCACGCTCGAGGAGCTGGTCGAGCAGATGACCTGGGTGCAGCTGGCGCGTCACACCAAGCCGGTCCTCATCGCCGACATCGGCGGATTCTGGCGCCCGCTGCTGGCGCTGCTCGCCCACATGCGGGAGAACCGCTTCATCAATGCCGGCATGGAGGTGCGCACGCTGGTGGCCGAGGGCGCCGAGGACATCGTGCCGATGCTGCGCCGGGCGCTGGCCGAGGCCGACCATGTCCAGGAGACGATCGACCATCGGCTGTGAGCCTCAGAGCGGCTTGAGCTTCTTGGTCATGGTCGTGTTGCCAAGCCACTGGTCGCCGATCGACAGCGTCTGGCGCGAGAAGGCGGTGAAGCCTCGGGCCTCGAAGAACAGCCGCGCCGTGTCGCTGGCGTCGACGTCGAGTTGGGGCGCGCCGCGACCGGCAGCCAGCCGCTCGACCGCGTTGAGCAGCAGAGACGCGATGCCGCGGCGCACCGCGCGCGGGTAGACGTAGAGCATGCGGATCTTTTCGCGCCCCTCCAGCGCGACGAAACCGACCGGCGCGCCGCGAACGGTGGCGACCAGCGTCAGCCAGGCACCGAGCGTCTTGCCGAACGCCGCCTCGTCGTCGGCCGCCGCCGACCAGGCCTGCCGGTGGTTCTCGTCGTAGTCCTCGCCGGTCAGGTCCTCGATGGAGGCCTGGAAGATCGCCGCGAGCACCGGCACGTCCGCCGGCAGCATCGGCCGCAGCATCGCCTCCTCGGTCTCGGCGCTCATGAGGTCCGCTCCCAGTCGGTGGTCCCGTCTTTGTTGTCCTTCACCGCAACGCCCAACGCCGCGAGTTCGTCCCGCAAGCGGTCCGATTCCTTCCAGTCCTTGGCCGCGCGGGCGGCACCGCGGCGCGCGATCAGCGCTTCGGCTTCCGAAGCCAGAGCCGGCGGGATCGTCTCGGCAAGGATCGCGCCGATGCCTAGCAGGTCGAGCCCGGCGCGCAGCGCGGCCGGGTCGTTCGCGCGCGCCACGTCCAGCTCGGCGAGCGCGCGCGGCGTGTTCATGTC
>CAXTQM010000141.1:0-3978 GCA_964246205.1 uncultured Beijerinckiaceae bacterium
CATGCCGGCACGCATCGTTTCCTCCCGCACCGACGCCGAGGTGGCGCTGGCCGACTGCTACGGCGCCGCCAAGGGGCGGCTGCCCGGCTCGGAGGCCGTGCGCCACCTGCGCGACGAATCTTTCGGTGCCTTCGCCGCCGCCGGCCTGCCGCATCGCCGCATTGAGGCCTGGCACTACACCGACCTGCGCTCGATGCTCCGCGAGGCGCTGCCGCTCGCACCCAAGCCGGCGGAAGCCGCACTCGGCGCCCTCAACCAGGAGCTGGCAGGACGGCCCAGCCTTGGCGGTGGCCGGCTCGTCATCGTCGATGGCACCTTTGTACCGACCCTCTCCGATCCGTTGCCGGAGGGCGCGACCGTCCGCTCGCTCGCCGAGGTGCTCGGCGAGGGCCGCCCCGAGCTGATCGACCTGCTCGCCGCCAAGGACTTCGGCGAGGGCGATGCCATCCTCGCGCTCAACGCCGCGATGATGCAGGACGGCGTGGTGATCGAGGTCGCGCCCGGTGCCGAGCTGCGCGACCCGATCGAGATCGTCTACGCCACCGCCACGCAGGCGCCTTCGGCGCGCTTCTATCGCTCGCTGGTTGTGGTCGGCGCCGATGCCAAGGTGCGGATCTGCGAGACCAGCCTCGGGCGCGGCGGTCGTTTCGGCCAGACGTACGGCTGCCTCATCTTCCAGGTCGGCGACAGGGCCGAGGTGCGCCACACCTCCACCATCACCCGGACCGAGGCGGGATCGGTGCGCATCGACTCCTTCGTCGCCGACGTTGGGGCAGAAGTGACGTTCGACAGCTTCGCGCTCGTCGACGGCGAAGGCCTGACGCGCCGCCAACTCTTCATGCGCTTTTCCGGCGATGACTCGAACGCTCGGCTGCGCGGCGTCTCGCTGCTGCAGGGCAGGGAGCACGCCGATACCACGCTCGACGTCGTGCACAAGGGGCTGGGCTGCGAGGGCCGCGAGGAGTTCCGGCATATTCTCGACGGCAGCGCCACCGGCGTGTTTCAGGGTCGCATCCGCGTACAGAAGCAGGCGCAAAAGACCGACGGCAAGATGATGAGCCGAGCGCTGCTGCTGTCCGACGACGTCTCGATGCACAACAAGCCGGAGCTCGAGATCTTCGCCGACGACGTCGTCTGCGGCCATGGCGCCACGGTCGGCAGCCTCAACGAGGACCAGCTGTTCTACCTGCGCGCCCGCGGAATCTCGAAGGGGGATGCCGAGGCGCTGTTGCTGGAGGCCTTCGCCGGCGAGATGGCCGACGACGTCGGCGACGATCGGCTCACGGCGCAGTTCCGCGCGGAGATCGCGCATTGGCTCCAGGGTCGGTCGACCCCAGCTAAGTGATCGAGATCGTGCGCTTCCCGCTCGCGGGACGCACGGTGGCAAGGAACCCTAGATGACCCACGACACGATCAGCGCGCCCTACGATGTGCAGGCCGTCCGCGCCGACTTCCCGGCGCTGACGCTGATGCCCTACGGCAAGCCGCTGGTCTATCTCGACAACGGGGCCTCGTCGCAGAAGCCGCGGCAGGTCGTCGAGCGCATGAACCAGGCGACCTACTACGAATACGCCAATGTTCATCGCGGGCTGCACTATCTCGCCAATGCCGCGACCGACAATTTCGAGGCGGCGCGCGAGAGCGTGCGATCGTTCCTCAACGCCTCGTCGCTGGAGGAGATCGTCTTCACCAAGTCGGCAACCGAGTCGATCAACATCGTCGCCCGTTGCTTCGGTGCCGAGCATATCCACGAGGGCGACGAGATCCTCCTGACGATCCTCGAGCATCACGCCAACATCGTGCCCTGGCATTTCCTCCGCGAGAGCAAGGGTGCGGTGCTGAAGTGGGTCGATTGCGACGAGGACGGCATCATCACAGCCGACGATATCGCCAGGGCGATCACGCCTCGCACCAAGATCATCGCAGTGACGCAGATGTCCAACGTCACCGGCACGGTGCTGCCGATCAAGGAGATCGTCGCGCTCGCGCACGAGCGCGGCATCCCCGTGCTGGTCGACGGCTCGCAGGGCGCGGTGCACCTCGAGAACGACGTGCAGGACCATGGCGCCGACTTCTATGTCATGACCGGACACAAGCTCTACGGCCCGACCGGCATCGGCGTGCTCTACGCGAAGAAACCGTGGCTCGAGAACCTGCCGCCGTTTCTCGGCGGCGGCGAGATGATCCTCGACGTGACGCTGGACAATGTCACCTACAACGATCCGCCGCACCGCTTCGAGGCCGGCACTCCGCCGATCATCGAGGCCGTCGGGCTTGGTACAGCGCTCGACTACATGCGCGAGATCGGCCGCGAGAGGATCGCGATGCACGAGAAGGCGCTCGGCGACTACGCCATGGAGCGGCTCGGGCGAATGAACTCGCTGAAGATCTTCGGCAAGGCACCGGGCAAGGGCGCGATTGTGTCGTTCGAGATGAAGGGCGCGCACGCCCACGACGTCGCGACCATCATCGACCGCTCCGGCGTCGCGGTGCGGGCCGGCACGCATTGCGCCATGCCGCTGATGAAGCGCTTCGGCGTGACCTCGACCTGCCGCGCCTCGTTCGCGATGTACAACACCATGGAAGAGGTGGATAAGCTCGCCGAAGCCTTGCTCAAGGCCGAGGGGCTGTTCGCCTAGGGTGACCGAGATGACCAGTACCGCCGTCGCCCAAGATGCTCCTGACGAGATCCTTCCAAACGCGCCGAGCTGGACGTTCGAGCTGGCGATCGACGAGGCCGAGCGCACCCGGCTGCAGGACGAGATCGTAGCCGCGTTGAAGACGGTCTACGATCCCGAGATCCCCTGCGACATCTACGAATTGGGCCTGATCTACAAGGTCGAGGTGCCGGAGAACCGCCTCGTCGCCGTACAGATGACGCTGACGGCGCCGGGCTGTCCGGTGGCCGGCGACATCGTCGCCTCGGTCGAAGAGGCGGTCGGCGGCGTCGGCGGCGCCATGGGCTCGACGGTCGACCTCGTGTTCGATCCGCCGTGGGACCAGGGCCGCATGTCCGACGAGGCGCGCATATCCCTCGACATGTTCTGAGCGGCTCAGTCGAGCGGGGTGCGGGCGCGGCGCAGCGGATCGTGCTCGACGAAGATCGTGCGCTTGCAAAACGCCAGCGGGCTCTGCGCCAGCAGCATCGGCTTGAAAGCCTCGATCATTGTGCCAAACACGTGTTAGTGCAGCGTGCGCGCTGGATTGCGCGTCCTGGCCGGGATGGAGCGCGCGGTATAATTTAACCCGCGCCTCTGGATCGTGGCGTGCGGGCCAAGCCACAAGTGGCAACGGGGTCACCGACGCCCACGATCGGGATGATGTGTGGTTGTCGTAGCTATTACGAAGCCTTCCAGCCAACGTCGCACGGGCTTCCGCCAGCGGCCGTTTGCGCCCATATTGGTGATCAGCAACATCAGGAGACCCCGATGGCTCGCCCGCGCTTTTCCGCCATGACGATGACCGACCGTGCCGCCGAGCGTGCGCGGGGCCTCATCGCGTCGTCCGCGCGCCCTGTGGTCGGCCTGCGCGTCGGCGTCAAGAACGGCGGCTGCGCCGGTATGAGCTACACGGTCGAGTTCGCCGAGGAGAAGAACGCCTTCGACGAGGTCGTCGAGGACAAGGGCGTCACGATCCTCATCGACTCCAAGGCGCTGATGTTCCTGCTCGGCACCCAGCTCGATTACGAGACCACCAAGCTCGCCTCGACCTTCACCTTCAAGAACCCCAACCAGGTGTCGGCCTGCGGCTGTGGCGAGTCGGTGTCGATTGTGCCCGCCTCGTCGATGCCGCTCGAACCCGCGGAGGCATGAGCGGCTATTTGGTCGGTCTCGCGGAGTCGAGTTCTTTCGAGTAGACCCGCATCCAGCCTCGCCGGACCCGCCCATGCGTTTCATCATCGTGGCCGCCCGGGGGGGGGGAGGGGGGCGGGTGGTTTGGGTGGCCACCCGCGGGGGGGGCGCGGCGCCGCGGGTGGGG
>CAXTQM010000141.1:3988-6820 GCA_964246205.1 uncultured Beijerinckiaceae bacterium
TCTTTGGGGTCCCCCCGCGGCAAGCCGCTTCGCGGACCCGCCCTTGCGTTTCTTCTGCGGGCCCGCCGTAGCTTCGCTCGGCGGCCTTCTCTTTGGCTTCGACACCGGCGTGATCTCCGGCGCGCTCCTGTTCATCGCCAAGGAGTACGCGCTCAGCCCCTTCATGCAGGGTGTCGTCACGACAGCCGTGCTGATCGGTGCCGTAGGCGGCGCTGCCTTCGGCGGAGGCCTTACCGACCGCTTCGGTCGCAAGCCGATCATCATCGCGATGGCCGCTCTCTTCGCCGTCGGCTCGCTGCTCAGCGCGGCGGCGACCGGCGTCTCCATGCTGTTCTTCGCCCGCCTGGTGCTCGGCGTGGCGATCGGCACGGCCTCGATGCTGACGCCGCTCTACCTGTCGGAGATGGCTCCCAAGGAGAAGCGCGGCGCCATCGTCTCGCTCAACCAGCTCTGCATCACGCTGGGCATCCTCATCTCCTATCTCGTCGACTTCGGCTTCGCCGACGTCGCCGGCACCTGGCGCTGGATGCTCGGCGTCGGCGCGGTGCCCGGCGTGCTGCTCGGCGTTGGCATGGTGTTCCTGCCCGAGAGCCCGCGCTGGCTCGCTGCCAGGGGCCGCTTCGACGCCGCCGAAGGGGTGCTGCGCACGATGCGCGGCCTCGACGACGTCGAGGCCGAGATGTCCGGCCTGCGCCACGACGTCGGGACCGAGAAGGGCGATCTCTCCCTCTCGGCTTTGTTCTCGGCGCCCGCGGCGCGGCTGCCACTGATCGTCGGCATCGGGCTCGCCGTGCTGCAGCAGGTCACCGGCATCAACACGGTGATCTACTACGCGCCCAGCATCTTCCAGAAGGCCGGCCTGACCTCGCCGCTGCTGCCGACGATCGGCATCGGCGTGGTCAATGTGCTGATGACTGTAGTAGCGCTGCTGCTGCTTGACCAGGCCGGCCGGCGCAAGCTGCTGCTCTGCGGTCTCGGCGTCATGCTGCTCTGCCTCGTCGTGATCACCGTCGCGCTGTCGCTCGGCAGCGCCGATGCCGGCGCGATCACCGCCGTGGCCCTCGCCGCCTACGTCGGCGGTTTCGCCATCGGGCTCGGCCCGATCTTCTGGCTGCTTATCGCCGAGATCTTCCCGCTGGCCTATCGCGGGCGCGGCATGAGCGTCGCCTCGATGGCAAACTGGGGCTCGAACCTCGTTGTGGCGCTGTTCTTCCCAAACCTCGTCGAGCTGCTGACGCTCGGCGGAGCCTTCGCGCTCTTCGCGGTGCTGACGCTGGCCGCCGTCGCCTTCGCCTGGAAGTTCGTGCCCGAAACCAACGGGCGCAGCCTAGAGGAGATCGAGAGCGACATGGCAGGACGCATGGCCGTGCCGGCCACTACTTGATCTTGGCGTAGGCTGCCAACGCCCGGTCGCGCGCCTTCTTGTGATCGAGCATCGGCCGAGGATAGGTCTTGCCCAGCTCGACGCCGGCCTTCTTCAGCTCGGCTGCACCGGCCTCCCAAGGCGCGTGGATGGCCTTCTTACCAAGCTTGGCCAGCTCCGGCACCCAGCGCCGGATGTAGTTGCCGTCGGGGTCGTAGCGCTCGCCCTGCGTGGTCGGGTTGAACACGCGGAAGAACGGCGAGGCGTCGGCGCCGGAGCCGGCCACCCACTGCCAGTTCATGGTGTTGTTGGCGGGGTCGGCGTCGCACAGGCAGTCCCAAAACCATTGCTCGCCGACGCGCCAGTCGACGAGCATGTCCTTGATCAGGAACGACGCCGTGATCATGCGCACGCGGTTGTGCATGTAGCCGGTCCGCCACAGCTCCCGCATGCCGGCATCGACCACGGGGAAGCCGGTGTGGCCGGTCTTCCAGGCGTCGAGGTCGGCCTTCTTCGGCGTCTCCCAGGGCATGGCGTCGTACTTGTCGTGCAGGTTCTTCTCGGCGACGTCGGGGTGGTAGTAGAGGTTGTGGTAGTCGAACTCGCGCCAGGCGATCTCCGAGAGGAAGCCGTCGGCGTCGTCGGCGCTGGCCTTTGTGGTCGCCTCTTTCACGGCGGCGACGATCTGGCGGGGCGAGATCTCGCCGAAACGCAGGTGCGGCGACAGGTGCGAGGTCCCACGCGAGGCGAGCGTGTTGCGCTCGGTCTTGTAGTCCATCAGGTGGTGCGCGAGGAACTCGCGCAGGCGGTCGTCGGCGCCGGCTTCGCCAGGCTGCCAGGTGTCGTCCCAGCCCTCGGCCCAGTTCGGCTTTGCCGGCAACAGCTCGAGCTTCTTGAGCGTGCGGCTCTCGGGCTTGGGCGGGAGCTTGGCACCCTCGAACTTGCCATGCCTCGGCAGCGTCTCGTCGGGTAGGCCCTTAGCCTTCAGGCTTTTCCAATAGGGCGTGTAGACGCCGTAGGGACCGCCGCTCTTGGTCTCGATCTCCCAGGGTTCGTTCAGCAGGCGGCCGTTGAAGCTCTCGGCGATTCGCCCTTGCTGCTCGACGGCTTTGACGATCGCCTCGTCGAGCTTGCGCCCGCTGTCGCCGTAGCGGCGGTTGAAGAGGAGCGCGCCGGCGTCGCAGGCCTCCGCCAGCTCGGGCACGATGGTGCCGGCCTCGCCCTCGTAGAAGCGAAGCTCGGCCCCGGCCTTCTCGAGCGCCTCGCCGAGACACTGCAACGAATGGTGCAGCCACCAGAGCGACGCGGCGCCGAGCGCGCGAAGGCCGTTGTCGCGCTCCAGCACGAAGATCGGCAGGATCGGAGCTTTCCGCGCGAGGGCGGCGTGCAGCGCCGGATTGTCGGCGAGGCGGAGATCGTTTCGGTACCAGACGATCGTCGGTCCACTCGACGCGTCGTCACCCTTTGTC
>CAXTQM010000142.1:0-6802 GCA_964246205.1 uncultured Beijerinckiaceae bacterium
GAGGCGACAGGGTCAGCTGCAAGGGATAGTTCCAGGCACCGATGATGCCGACCACACCCAGCGGCTGGCTGATGACGCGGCAGGAGCCCGGCATGAAGGCTACGCTGGTGCCCACGCGTCTGTCCGCCATCCAACGCTTGAGATGCTTGTGCGCGAATCGCACGGCGGAGCGAACCGCCAGCACGTCGCCGATCTGCCCGACCATGACGGGGCGGTGGCCGAAATCCTGCGAAACCAGCTCGCAGAACTGGTCGGCGTGCTTCTGCACCATCGCGTCGAGCTTGAGCAGGCGCTCGTTGCGCGCCGCGCTATCCGGATTCATGACGCGGGTCGCAGCGGCCTTCTGGCGCGCGAGCAGGCCGGCGAGCGAGGCGAGATCAGTATCCCCGGTTTCGAAGGCGCTGGAGGTCATGGTGCGCTCCTTGGATCGTCGTCGGCGTTCATCATAGGAGCTTCGTCGTCCGGCGTAACGCTGGTTTGAAAGCGTTGTCGTCACGCGACGCCGCTGTCCGGCGTCCTAAGCGCGTGCACGAGGGAGCGCGATGTGCGCGCTCAAAGGTGCATATAGACGAAACCCTGCATCTCGAGCTCGGTGACCGCGGCAACGCCGGCCGGCACGACATCGGCGACGGTGAGACCGGCATAGCTTTGCAGGTTCCGGCCCGCTTCAAGGAGCGAGTTGCGGCACACGAGAAAGCGCACGCCGCGCTGACGTAGCATGTCGATCGCCGCGCGCTCGGCCTCGTCGCTCGTCAGCAACAGGCCCAAACCCTGGCCTTGAAGAACGACGCGAACCTGGATGTTCGACGCCCCAACCGCGTCGACGTGGTTGCGAAGGCTCTTCAGGACGCCGCGGTAGCCGTGTCTCAGCCACCCGCCGCCCTCGGTGACCTGGTAGACGACGCGCTGCGGTTGATAGTGGTGGACCGGCATGGCCGCGAGCGCGGCCTCGAGTTGGGCCGCATCCGCACTTCCCGACTGCGTCTCCGCCAAGAGCGTCGAGCCGCCGACCATGGCCAGCATCAAAAGCGTGAGCAGAAGTCGCATTCGAACAATCATCGCCACGTCTCGAGCCGAGGTGTGAGCATAATCACAAAAGGTAACCGTCCTGCCTCGTTACGAAAGAACATCCTTTGCGAGGTCAGGACCGCGTTGTCGATGGCGCCAAACCGGCAGTTTCGGGTACGAAGAAGACATGAGCCTCTTCTCCGCCGCCGGCCTCGACGCGGACGCGCCCCGCCCTCTCGCCGACCGTCTCCGACCTACGACTCTCGCCGAAGTCGCGGGGCAGGACCATATTGTTGGGCCGCAGGGGGCGCTGACGCGGCTGCTCGGCGGCCGCACGCTGGGCTCGCTGATCTTCTGGGGACCGCCGGGCACCGGGAAGACCACGGTGGCGCGGCTGCTCGCCAGCGAGACCAGGCTCGCTTTCGTGCAGATTTCGGCGATTTTCTCGGGCGTCGCCGACCTGAAGAAGGTGTTCGAGGAGGCGCGGCGAAGACGTCAGATGGGCCAGGGCACGCTGCTCTTCGTCGACGAGATCCACCGCTTCAACCGCGCCCAGCAGGACGGCTTCCTGCCGGTGATGGAGGACGGCACGATCACGCTGGTCGGCGCCACCACGGAGAACCCCAGCTTCGAGCTGAACTCCGCACTGCTGTCGCGGGCCCGTGTCATGACCTTCAAGGCGCTCGATGCCGGGGCGATCTCGCAACTGCTCGAGCGCGCCGAGACGATCGAGGGCAAGGCGCTGCCGCTCGACGCCGACGCTCGCGCCGCGCTGGTGCGCATGGCCGACGGCGACGGGCGCGCCGCGCTCACCCTTGCCGAGGAGCTGTGGCGGGCAGCCGATCCCGGCGAAACCTTCGACACGGCGGGGCTGGCCGACATCGTGCAGCGCCGCGCGCCGATCTACGACAAGGCGCAGGAGGGGCACTACAACCTCATCTCCGCGCTGCATAAGGCCGTGCGCGGCTCCGACCCCGACGCGGCTTTGTACTATCTCGCGCGCATGTTCGACGGCGGCGAGGACCCGCTGTTCATCGCGCGGCGGGTGGTGCGCATGGCGGTTGAGGACATCGGGCTGGCCGACCCGCAGGCGATGGTCGTCGCCAATGCGGCGAAGGACGCCTACGACTTCCTCGGCTCGCCCGAGGGTGAACTCGCCATCGCCAACGCCGTGATCTACGTCGCCACCGCGCCCAAGAGCAACGCCGCCTACGTCGCCTACAAGGCGGCGATGCGGCTGGCCAAGGAGCACGGCTCGCTGATGCCGCCGGTGGTGATCCTCAACGGCTCGACCAAGTTCATGAAGAGCGAGGGCTACGGCGGCGGCTATCGCTACGACCACGACGAGCCCGACGCCTTCTCCGGCCAGGATTACTGGCCCGACGCGCTGGGGCGGCAGGCGGTGTACCGGCCGACCGGGCGCGGCTTCGAGCGCGAGGTGGCGCGGCGCATGGAGCGTTGGGCGGAGCTGCGGCGGGAGCGCGGCGCATGAGGCGGATGTCGCTTGCCGCCGCATTGCAAGATTTAGACGAGCATGCGTCGGCCGCGCCATCTGGACGCGGTCAGACAAGCCTCACGCTTCTCGCGGCGACACGAAGCGGCGGTGGACGGCGCCGACGCCGATCAGGCCGAGGCCGAGGCCTAGGAACGAGGCGACGCGCCAGAGGCCGGTCAGCGCGGCCATGTCGACGAGGAAGACTTTGACGCAAACCAGGGCGACCAGCGCCAGGCCGACAAGGCGAAAGCCGCGCTGGCGTAGCGCAATCCCGAGGAGCAGGATCGCACAGCCGTCGATCAGCCACACGCCCGACCAGGTCCACAGCTCTGCTTCGGAGACCTGCGAGCGGAACAAGCCCATGGCGTCAGGGTGGAACGCATAACGGACCTGAAGGCTGGTCCACAGGACGCAGGCCGCAATGGCGTAGCCGTCGAGCAACGACCGAAACACGGGCTCCCTTGCCTGCCGGGCCAACAGCCCGGCAAACACACCCGGGACCAGATACGCGAACAGCATCGACGACAATCCTGCGTGGGCGTCGATGATCATGGGATTGGCGACGAGCAGGCTGACGCCAACCAGGTAGGCGAGGCCACCCAGGGCACCGCGAGCGACTAAAGCGGTCCGGCGACCTTCGCGCCGCGCGATATGGTGGTAGGCGTAGGCCTGCGCCGCCGCCGCCAGCATCAGCGCGACGACCTCGTCGAAGGTCAGCGGCGCAGCGAGCGCGCCGGCCCCGAACCAGAGGCGGATCTCCACCGCGATGAAGACTGCCGCCGACACCATCCCACCGGCTTCGAGCACGGCTACCACGCGATCCTCGGTGCGGCGGCGAAAGACATGGGCGGCGGCAAAGAAGGCCAGGGCCGGCACCAGGTAGGTGACGACGGCATGATCGGCGATGGTTCGCTGCCCGAACAACAGATCGTAGGGGATCCACCAGACCAGGAGAGCAAAGGTGACAGTGGCGATGACGATCGCGACCGTCCGCAACGCGGGCAGCTCGACCTTGGACTCGATCCAGGCCAACCCCGGCAACGTCAGCGCCAGCGCCGTGGACAGCCACTGGTCGTGCAGCGTCATTGCGAAGCCGAACGACAGGGCGGCCAAGCAGCCGGCGGCGTGGACGCCGGCCGATGGCGCGTCACGTCGCAGGAGGGCGCGGTAACTTGTCACCATCAGCGCGACCGCGAGAATCAGCCCGACGAAGCTCCATCGCGGATCGGCCTCGAGACGCCCGACCATCGCGTAGCAGGCGGCGAGGGAGAGCAGCGGTACGGTGGCGACGAGCGCCACCCAGCGAGTGGGATGGAGCGCCCGCGTTTCCGCGAAGAGGCCGATGCCGGAGTAGGCGGCGGCGAACAGGAACGCCGTGCCGAGCAGCGTACCCGGCTCTCGCTCGAGATCGATACGGTCGAGCGATCGGAACACGAGGCCAGGGTCGACGCGATTGGATCCGTTCCAGATCCAAAGCGCCGCGAGCCCACAGAAGGCGGCGAGCCAGGGGAGACGATCCAGCCGCCGGTCATCGATCCCCTTCCAGATCGCGATCGGCGACAGGGTGAAGAGAGCGAGGCGCGGCGCCAAGCCAGGCGCGGCGGCGTCGAGGCAAAGAGCGGCCGCCGCCATGATCGCGAACTGCCCCCATGCGAGCCGTCGACCGATGGCCATGTCCAACGCGGCGGCCGGGAGCAGCAATCCGAGGAAGGCAGACACCGGGATGAACGCCGCCGCGGCCCAGAGCGCGGGATCGTGCGACCGCGAGGCCGCGACGAGGACCCAGAGCGCGCCCGCGATGGTCACGGTCCAACCGAGCCAGGTCCACGCGGTGCGGCGCACGACGGCGTAAGCCGCCGCGGTGACGATCGCGAGATAGGCGAACAGGCCGACGAGCGAGGGCGTCGCGGTGGCTATCAAGGCCGGCGAGGCGAAGGCCCCGACGATGCCGACCGCCGCCGTGAGCGGCCCGAAGCGCAGCGCGGCCAATAGCGCTAGGAACGAGGCCGCGGCCATGCCGGCGAAGCCGACCGATTGAGGAACGAGACTGTAGAACGGACCCGCGCCGTAAGCCGCGCCGAACAGCACCGCGACGCCGCCGGCGGCGAGCGCCCCAGGCGCCTGATCTGGAGTGAAGGCTCCCTCGGCCTGAGGCAGGTCTCGTCGCCGCAGCCATTCAGCGCCGGCCAGAAGCGCCGAGCCTAGCGCGGCGGCAGCGCAGCAGCGCATCGTGGGCCCGAGCAGGCCCTGCTCCGCCGCGTAGCGTATCAGGAACACGCCGGCGAGCAGCAGAGCCACGGCGCCGAGCCAAACGGCCCATCGCGTGGTTATGACGCTCTCGAGATCGAGCCGCACGGGCGGCGAGCGCGGCGTCGGCGTCGCGGGCGGCGCTGCGGCCGCTATCGGCGCAGGCGGCGTACGATCCTCCGGCAGCGGAGCTGATGACGGATTGGACTCGTTTCGAGATGGCGACGATGTTGCGGGCGCTTGGACCGGCGCGGTCTCCGGGCGAATGCGATCGGCATCAAGCTGCGCCCGCAGTGCTTCAAGCTCGGTCGAAATGGCGCTCGCCCGCGCGAAGCCGATCACTCCGAGAATGGGCGCCACGACAAACCAGGCCAGCCCAATCAGGCCAATGAAGATCATCTCCATCGTCCGCTACACCATCGAAAGTGATCCGAACGGATCCAAAGTCGGATCTTGAATATTGTTCAAAAATCTGCAGACTGCAAGACCAGAGCCGAGGAATGGTGAATTCTCGGCAGTCTTCAGCGGAGCAAATCAATCGGCATGCTTTCGCCGAGCTTCCGAAGCGCTTCCCCCACCACCATCGCTGCCGCGACGGCGACATTGAGCGAGCGCGCCGGTGGTCGCATCGGGATCGTCACGGACACAGTGGCGGCGGCGCGCACCTCGTCGGGGACGCCGGCGCTTTCGCGGCCGACCATCAGCACGTCGCCGGGTGCGAAGCGTGCCGCCGTGTAGGACAGGTCCGCGCGCGTCGTCAGCAGCACCAGCCGGCGCCGCTGCGCGCGCCGCCACGCCTCGAAGGCGGCGAAGCCGGCATGTCGCACCACTTGAACTTGGTCGAGGTAGTCCAAGCCGGCGCGGCGGAAGTGGCGGTCGCTGATCGGAAAGCCTGCCGGCTCGATGATGGTGGCGTCGAGCCCAAGGCAAGCGCAGAGCCGCAGCATGGTGCCGCAATTTTGCGGGATGTCGGGCTGGTAAAGCGCAAGGCACAAAGGCGTCGTAGCCGCCTCGTCGTCATGCATGCTCAACCTTAGACTCTTTGCATGGCTGAGCCTGTGAACCTCCGGCACAGCTTGGCGTTTTGACACTAACTAACAGGAGAACGCGAATGACTCGCACGCTCAAGACCCTAACGGTAACCGGTTTGACGGCCCTCACGATTGGCGCCACCGTTGCCGCGACCACCACGCCAGCCGACGCATTTGGGCGTTATGGTTATGGCCGCGGTTACGGCCACGGCGGTTTCTACCGCGGCGGTTACGGCTATCGTCGAGGTTACGGCGGTGTCGGCCTGGGCCTTGCCGCCGGCGCTTTGGCGGGTGCGGCCGTCGCCAGCACGTACGGCAATCGGTACTACGGCGGCTACTATGGTGGATATCCGGCTTACGGTTACGGCTATCCCGCATACGGCTACGGCTACTACGGCTACTAAGCGGACACCTCTCTTCGAAGAAATGCCCCCCCTCGCGGCGGGGCTTTTTTGGGTTAGGCTGCCAGATCCGCAACCACCGCATCAAGCAGCGGGAAGCCGGCGGCGCTGACGCGTAGGCGCCCGCCTTGGGTCATTTCGACCATGCCGTCCTCCATCAACGAAGAAATGCGGCTACGGTCGAGCTTGCGGTCGGAGACGGCCTCGAACTGCGTCGGCTCGATGCCCTCGGACAGGCGCAGCCCCATCAGCAGGAACTCGTCGCCCTGCTCCTCCGTCGAGAGGAGCTCGTCTTCGATCAGCCCATGGCCTTCGCTCTCCACCACCGTCAGCCACATTTCGGGATGCTGCTCGGTGGAATGAGCCCGGCGTCCCTTGGGCGTAAGGATGCGCCCGTGGGCTCCCGGGCCGACCCCGACGTACTCGCCGTAGCGCCAGTAGATCAGGTTGTGCCGGCTCTCGCCGCCAGGGCGGGCGTGGTTGGATATCTCGTAGGCTGGCAGCCCGGCGTGCTCCATCGTCTCCTGGGTGACGTCCCAGAGCACGCGGCACTGATCGGCCGAGGGCACCTTGAGCTTGCCGGCGTTGCGCAGCCGCTCGAACATCGTGTCGGGCTCGAT
>CAXTQM010000143.1:0-6714 GCA_964246205.1 uncultured Beijerinckiaceae bacterium
GCACACCTCTCCACCGTGATAAGCACGGTACTCTTGCGCCCCGTCATTGCCTGATGAAAGACACGCTCTAACAAAAGAATACAACACCATTTGATGGTCTCTGCGGTAGCCGTCGTAGCAGAAAGCTGCGACCGGCATACCGCGATTGACTGTCGTTAAAGCGAGCAAATATTTAGCTAGGAAGGATGCACTTAGGTTGGCAAGTGGTGCGATCTACGTCTCGGCAGCCGCACGCTGATCGTTGTGCCGCCGTGGAACGCGGTGCGCCAGGTATACGATCAGATCGGCGATTTCCTCCTCTACAGCCGCCGCACGTCCCAGCGCCGACGCGCTGCTGACGGCCGGCGAACGGGCGCGGTTGCATCGCCTACATGCACTTAACGGCAAGGCGAAACTCAGACTGGGAGCAACATGTCCGGAACAAATCTCGTTCGACAGCGACCATCGTCGCGGCAGAGGTCGCTGGGGCGCTTGCCACCGGCATCGCCTACAGCGCTTTGGCCGTCGATCACCGTCGCCGTCTTCCGCCACCCGTTCGATGCCAAGACGGAACTGGAAACGGCCGCGGGCTCGGTCGCCCTTTACGCATCCGATGACGGCGACGAGACGCCGCTCTTCCAATGATCGGTCGCTTTGCAAAGTGCATAATCCGAGGATTGGCTCCCCTCAGAACCGCAACGTGCGGCGGGGCTCACCGCCGATGCCTTGACCAGAATAGACGGGATGGCAAGCGGAGGCCTGATTGTTACCGCGCAAACTTGCGAAGGCCGTTTTCTCGGACATGCGGACCTGGAATGTTTAGCCGAGCGTGAAGCCCGTCGATTACCGTAAGCCGGCAGGACAAACATATCCCCATGTACGATCGGAGCTGCCCGGCACGATAACCTCACCCTCTGCGACGAGCGTCGAGGCGGAACGCTTCGCCTGTGTTTAGTCTCAAAAGTGAAAGCCGATCGACTTGCAGATCGGCACCGACCCTTTATGGCGGGAACTAGCCTGAGGGTTCATGCCGCCTTTGAAGCATGGGCCCGGCAATGTTCGAGGTACGCACCCTCGTGCTTGACCAGCAAGGCTACGACAGTCGACCAGAGCCAGGACGCGTCGGCTTGAGCATTCGCTCGGCCGACCTTGAGTTCCTTTGCCCAGGCGGCGCGGTCCTCTCGAGTCATCTGGCGGCCGTGGGCCTTGCCGACGACACCCGCCAGATAACGCGCTGCCGTCGCGGCCTCCTTGCGGGAGAACTGCTCCATTTCAAGCTTCAGGTCTTCGGGAGCCAGCTCGCGAATGATCACGGCACGCCCGCTCATCGAGCCCGCGGTCATGCGGTCACCTAGGTTCGGCGACAGTGCCCGCGCTGCGGCGACGATGCGTTCGGCATGGTCGGAGGGGAGGGTCTCGCCTCCAGCGCTCGGCGCTACGGACGTCCCGCCTCTTTCACATCGACGAGGGCGAGCTTGTCTTTCCGGTCTCCGCTGACATGAACAAGCGCCGCGTAGCGCAGCTTGCCCAACGAACTGCAGCCCTTCATCCAGTAGGCGGCATCGACGAGGTCCACGCGAGCCGTGTCCTGACGCTTGTTGAGCGTCAAGATGAGCTGCCGCACGTCGGGTCGATCGAGCAGAACGCCGAGGGACCACTTCTCGTCGTCGCTCAATTCGAAGAACCGCTTACCGAGCGGGATGGTCGGGCGCACGTCACCGAGACGCTCGCTGGCAAGGTTGTTCCAACCTCGCTTAAGCGCCGCTCGCCGGACCGTCGTCACGGTGTCAGGCTCCTCGGCGACTGCCTCCTGGTCGAGAGCCACAAGGCCTTTCTGGTAGCCACCGATCATCTCCTCGACGATCCGCGCGGTCGTGACACCAGGCAGGTCGGAGCTTCGTGCTACGCTAGCCAGCGAAAGGGCAAGGCGGACGAGGTCGTGTGCTGGGTTACCCACGGTCGCCTGGTCGAGATCGCGGATCTGGATGGCCACACGCCCCTTCTTGTCAGCGATCGGCCCGAGGTTGCCGACGTGGCAGTCGCCGCAGATCCACACGGGAGGGCCTTGCGGCAGAGCCTGCATGGCTGCCAGCCATTGGTAATGCTGCTCGGTGCTGCCACGCACGAAGGCGTGCGAGGAACTCGCCATCTTCGCCAAACGACGCTCTTCCAGCGTGGCAGACCTCGAGGACGCGTCCATGTCGTTCATTCGGTCTTCTCGACTCCAGGGTTCTCGCGAGGCCGTTAACGACGTTTGACAGCGTAGAAATGGCGAGGCAAGTCGCACAAACGCAAAAAACCAGATGGCAATAGCATCATTTGATGTCGTGTTTATTGCAGCTTTAGCTTGTTGCAAAATGTTAGGCTCGCGCCATTTCGCGTGCTCAACGGAGATAGTCATGTTTTATCTTGATAAGAAGCTTCAATATCCGGTGAAGGTGGAAACACCGAACCCGATCTTCGCTCGCATGCTCCAGCAGGCGATCGGCGGCATCGAAGGCGAAATTCGCGTCTGCATGCAGTATTTTTTCCAGGCTTGGGGTGCCCGCGGTCCCAGCACGAAATACCGCGACATGCTGCTCAACACGGCGACGGAGGAAATGGGACACATCGAGATGCTCGCCACCGCGGTGGCGATGAACCTTGCCGACGCGCCCGTCACGCTCCAGGAAACAGGCGCCAAGGACAGCGTCGTCGGCGCGATCATGGGAGGCGGCAATGGCAAGCACGCCATCGAGGGCATGCTGCAGCGCCATATCTTGTCGACTGGGCTCGCGGCTTATCCCGCGAACTCCGACGGCGTTCCCTTCGACATGTCGCACATCTATGCCAGCGGCAATATTGCCGCCGACATGTACTGCAACGTCGCCGCCGAGACGACTGGTCGCGTGCTAGCCTGTCGCCTTTACGGTGCGACATCGGACGCCGGCATGAAAGACATGCTGAGCTTCATGATCGCGCGCGATACAATGCACCAGCAGCAGTGGCTTGCGGTGGTCGAGGAACTGGGCGGTCACGAGGGTACGTTGCCGATTCCGAACTCCTTTCCGCAGGCCGAGGAGAAAGGCGATTTTGCCTACAACTTCTTCGGCTCGTCGCACGACGGCACGCCGCCGGAGGAGGGGCGCTGGACCCACGGGCCGTCGCTCGACGGGAAGGGCAAGTACACCGTGTTCCAGAACAAGCCGATGGGCGAGGAGCCTGTGCTGGGGCCGGCGCGCTCCGACAGCATGGCCGAGATGCAGCAGATGGCGGCTGCGGCGCCTGCGGCGAAGAAGAAGAAGCACTGAAGCCAACGGTTTGTGGCGGGCGACGCGAACACGTCGTCCGCCTGCAAGGATGTCGATGACCGAGCTTCACACCCGCATCGCCGATCACCCGATCGACCCGATCTTCCTGCGACGTTGGTCGCCACGAGCCTTCACGGGCGAGGCAATCGAGGAGAGTAGCCTTCTGACGATGCTCGAGGCGGCGCGTTGGGCACCTTCCTCGTACAATGCCCAGCCCTGGCTGTTTGCCTACGCGTTGCGCGGCACCGAAGCCTGGCCGCGTTTTCTCAACCTCTTGAGCGACACCAACCGCATCTGGGCTCAGGACGCCTCTGCATTGGTGGCTCTCGTGTCCCGGACGCACAGCTTGGACCCTGACAAGGATCAACCTGTCGCCTCTTACAGTCACTCTCTGGATGCCGGCGCGGCCGCCGGCTATTTCGCGTTGCAGGCGACGATGCTCGGTTGGCATGTCCACGGCATGGTCGGGTTCGACAAGGCGCGCGCTTTCGAAGACCTTGAGGTGCCGCTGATGCATCGGGTCGAGGCCATCTTCGCCGTGGGACGGCAGGGTTAACCAGACCTGCTGCCCGACGATATGAAGAAGAAGGAAACGCCAAACAGCCGAAAGGGGCTCGCCGACATTGCTGCCGAGGGTGGTTTTGGCTCGCTCGTCCAAGGCTAAGCGCCTCAGGTCGCGAGAAACTCCTGTCCACCTCACTGTCAGCTGCGCGACGGGTTCAATCGGCCGGATGGTCCAATAGAAGAACGAGGCCAATCTTCTTCCACAAGCTCAATGCACGCCGCCTGTGCCAGACGAAACTGGAGGTGCCGTGCCGCCAGCTCTCGGCAAGGATCCTGTTCACGGCCGGCGCATCGGCGCCACCTTGCTCGTAGGTGACGAGGCTGGACGCGACCTCTTTCTGCGCATCCTGGGCGGTCAAGGCAGCCGGGTCCTTTGCTGCCGCCGGCTGCAGGTAGGCCCGGGCCTGTTGTTGAACCATGTCGGGCGAGACACCGGCCGCCTGGGCGAGCGGCTTGGCAGCGCACGGTCGAGGCGCTGAAGCGTCGCGGCGGTCGCGCTTCAATCTACGTGATGGGTGGCCCGGACGTGGTGTCGACCAAGCTGCTGCGCGAGCTTGCAGCTTATGGTCACGTCGCCCGCGTCAGCAACGACGACGGCATCGCCTCCAATTCGCCGTTGAAGAACAGCCCCGCAGCCCAGAGCGTCGCTTTCGCGCGCATGTGGGATCCCGTCGGGATGATGGCTGGAACATCACCGGCCCGGGCCACGGCTTTATCCTGGTGAACGCCTTGTGGCCCGCGCCGAGTAGATCGGGACCGATGGCCGAGCCGACGAAGCCGGTCGCGCCCGTCAAGAAGACACGCATGATAGACCCTTATGGACCCGACAGGCGGGGCGGCGCGCGGCAAGTCTCGGTGCTTCAGATCGAAGTGGTCTTCGTCACCACGGGACAGGGCCGTTCTCGTCCGAGAAGGTGCCAGCGGCGTAACGCGCGTGAACGAGGGTGACGACGTCGTCCTCGCTGGTCTGCGCTTCATCCTCGATCCGATCCATGCCCGGCACCTTGTCGGTGCCCTCCCGTCGCGCTGCCGACGTGATGAGGCGCTCCATCGGATCGTCTGCCGCAACCTCCTCGGTCTCGGAGGACCGTCTTGCGTAGGCTTCCCTACCAATCGACGTTCTCACAAAAATCTGGAGAACGATTGTGATCAAAAAGACGCTTTTCCTAGCGGTCGTCCTAATCCTCCGTGCCACAGCGGGCTGGGCCGACGTGGCCGCTGCAAACGATCAAAGACAAGGGTCTATTACCCACAAAGTAGAATGCGAACTTACCGCCTCGATCAGCTGCGCGAAGGGCTATTGTACGTACATCGTGCACCAATGGGGCAAGCTGTTCGAGTTCGACTTCGATCGCAAGACCTACGTGAATACAAGCATCGACGCCCAGCCCCACCCTATGAGGCTTTGACGGGAAGCTATGACCCTCACTCGAACTTTCGCTTTGTCGTAGAGATGGCGCACCGGACCGCAAACGTCGTGTACAACGCGACCTCGCCGGCCTTCGGGCCAGTCGAGACGGCGGCAGCCGTATTCTCGCCCGATCCCAGGGATCTGTCGGCGACCACCATCGACGTCATGACGTGCAAGCCGCACCCTTAACATGCGCCGCGTTCCTTCCAACTCTGCGGCCGCCACCGGCTGATTGCATCTCCAAGCTCAAGAAAGCCGCCGAGCGACGCGCGGCGCCGACGTGGGCGTCGGCACCAGGGCCAGGAAGGCCGCAACGCCGGCCGTGACAAGCGCGAACCCTGTTGCCGCGGTGCGCACCGGATGCAGTGCCGCTGTTGTGTAGAGCGCGGACTCGTTGGGATAGGAGCGATCCCCCACATCCGCGATGATGCGGGCGGCTAGCGTCGAGAAGGCGATATCGACCTTCCGGGTTTCGGCTAAAGTTCGATCGAAGGCCGCCATCGCATCGCGTAGATCGAGTGCTTTGGCGTAGGCGCGCAGCGTGCCATAGGTCGAGATGTAGAAATGCGCGGCGACCTGGCCAGAACCGATGTTGGCGAGATCGCGCGCGGCACGGCCGTCGGCCTTGGCGACCAGTGTCATGTTGGTATCGGCGATACCGCCCATGCCCCGGTCGATGCGGCTCTCGATATCGCGTCCGAGAGACTTGAAGATCGGCACAAGCCGCTTAGCCTGGACCAGGTTCAGCTTTCTGCCCATCTCCAACATCAGCTTGAGCTTGGGTAAGCTCGACGAGCCAACGTTCTGCTGGGCCTGCTCGGCGCCCTGGTGGTGGGCGGCGTAGAGCAGGCGCAGGCCTTCAACAAACAGGTTGAGTAGGCGGGGATCTCTGGTCATGGCTGGGCTCCGCATGGCATCCGCGAAAGCAAGGCGTGGATGCCGGAAGCGTTCCACTGCGCCCACAGCTGCTATGGAGCCGACAGATCGACATGCTCGGAAGCGGACGCTCTTGGAAGATGCCGACGATCGTAGTCGAACGATCTTGCCGGGCATTCCCGGCCGGAATAGGACCTTCGTTCACACCGTCTAGGCGCTCCAAGTCGCAAATTCCTTCCTGCAATGGCCGAGTTGCCGCAGATGGAGTTGCCTCGGGCAAGCGATGAGAATGGACATGCGCAGCAGCAAGCCGAGCAAGGCTGCAGATGCTGAAGAAGGACGTCAAGCCGGGCAATATGCTTCAGCGCGGCGAGATCGCCGAGTAACGCCTGCCGGTGGTTGGTCACATGGCCGGAAGCCGGCGCGGCAACGAGCGAAACTTAGTTGGGCGGGACGCAAGTCGGCCGCCATTCAATAATTAGAGCCTCGCAAAGGCCACCGCGGATTGAGCGACTACCTTAAAAACGCAAGCAGGTCTTCGGTGAGACGTTGCGCGTGCGTGATCGGCAAACCGTGGGGGGCGCCCTCGTAGAC
>CAXTQM010000144.1:0-6638 GCA_964246205.1 uncultured Beijerinckiaceae bacterium
GCTCGCCGTAGAGCCGCGCCTTGGGGGCGAGATCGGCCTGCTGCAGCAGCAGCGCAGCGAAGCCGATCACCGAATTCAGTGGCGTGCGGATTTCGTGGCTCATGCAGGCGAGGAAGTCGGTCTTGGCACGATTGGCCTCGTCAGCCTCCGCCTGGGCGCGACGCGCGGCGAGGATCGCCTCGCCCAGCGCTCTCGCCTCCTGCCTGCGCCGGCCGGCGGCAAGCCGCGCGCTCTCCGCCGCTGCCCGATCGCGGCAGCGCGCCGCCGTCGCGCCGCGGCTGAACAGGAAGGCGAGCGCCGCACCCGCAGCCACGAGATCGGCGATCAGGAAGACCGGGCGCGCACCGAACAGTCGATCCGTCACGATCGTTCCGCCCTCGAAAGCGCCGAGCACGACGACGGTGCCGACAGCGTAGACCCACCTGTGCGTGCGGGAGGCGCCCATGCTGCTACCTGCCTGATCCACGCCGCGGTCCGCCTTCACCTTTTCTTCACCGCGATAGAAGCAAGCGGCGCTTTCGATAAGCTTAACGAACCGTGGCGATGCCGCTGCGGAACGTCTCCAAGCGTTAAGTCTAAAAGAAAAATTCGTAGTGCTGGCTGCGGCGTCAAAGCCGAAGCGGCCATCGAAACATGGACTTAAGCGCGGACGGATATTGAGGGCAGATAAACGATGGGGCGCGATCGCTTTGTCCGTGTTCCATTTCGCCGTTGGCAGGCGGCTCCTCCTCGTTAGGCTTTCTTTAGCTGGGCTAACCAAAGTCACGAAATGTGTCGCGTACCTGTTGGTGAGTTCTTCATGCTCGCTCGTCTCCTTACCTCCGGTGTCCTCGCCCTGCCGCTTCCGGCGTTGGCCGCGGACTGGTACACCGGCACCAAACCCCAGCAGCCCACCGACGACTGGATCGTGGCCGTCGACGTCTCGACCGACGTCACCACGCAGGGCTCGTATTTCGGCGACGTGCTGATCACCGGTGCGCCGGTGGGAACGCTGGCGCAGAGCGGCCTTCGCGTCCGCGCCGACGCGCTCGGTGGCGTCTACAGCTACTACGCGACCGACACCGCTCAAACCGTCCACGGCCGCCAGGAAAGCGGCGCTTTCCTCGCCGGCTACGAGTGGATCTCGCCGACGACGGTGTTCTCCGCCTATCTCGGCGTGGACGTCCGAAACAACTCGCTGTCGATCGCCGATCCGGCCAACCCCGTCATCGGCACGAGCGTCGGCGCCAAGGGCCAGCTCGAGTTCTACACCAAACCAAGCGTCAACACGATGGTCGCGGCGCAGGGCTCGTTCGCCACCAACAAGACCGCCTACTTCGCCCGGCTGCGCGGCGGCTACCTTATCGGCCCCGACATCTATATCGGCCCGGAGGTCGTCGCGCTCGGCGACCAGTTCTTCAACCAGGAGCGCATCGGCGCGCAGCTTTCCGGCTTGCGCACCGGCCCGCTGCAGTTCTCCTTCGCCGCGGGCTACCTCTATGATCGCGTGCGCCACAACGGTGGCTACGTGACCGTCGATGCGCGTGCCGGTTTCTGAGCCGCGCGATGTTGAAGACGCTCCGCCTCGCCGCCTGGGCCGCTTCCGGGCTCTTCGCTTTCGCCTTTCTGACGCAGCCGGTTTCGACCGGCGCGCAGCTCGCGCTCGCGCTCACCGTGATCGCGGCGATGGGCGCGACCTGGCGCTGGGGCCGCGGGCGCTTCGCGCGCTGGGGATTCCTGTCGCTCGGCAGCCTCGTGGTGCTGCGCTATATCTTCTGGCGCGCGACCTACACTCTGCCGCCGATCGACCAGCCCGTGAACTTCGCGCTCGGCCTGGTGCTCGTCGTCGCCGAGCTCTATTGCGTGCTGATCCTGGTCATCAGCCTGATCATCAACGCCGACCCGTTGGAGCGCAAACCCCTCGAGCGCGAGGAAGACGACGCCCTGCCGACGGTCGACGTCTTCGTGCCTTCGTACAACGAGGACGAGTACATCCTCGCTACCACGATCGCCGCCGCCAAGGCCATGGACTACCCGCGCGAGAAGCTGACCGTCTGGCTGCTCGACGACGGCGGAACCGAGCAGAAGGTCAACGACAAGAACCCGGAGAAGGCCGCCGCTGCGCTTCGCCGTCGCGAGTCGCTCACGGAGCTCTGCGCGCAGATGGGTGCGCGCTATCTCACGCGCGAGAAGAACGAGCACGCCAAGGCCGGCAACATGAACAACGGCCTCAAGCACGCCACCGGCGAGATCGTCGTGGTGTTCGACGCCGATCACGCACCGTTCAAGTCGTTCCTGCGCGAGACCGTCGGCCACTTTGCCAAGGACCCGAAGCTTTTCCTGGTGCAGACGCCGCACGTCTTCCTCAACCCCGACCCGATCGAGCGCAACCTGCGCACCTTCCAGGTGATGCCCTCCGAGAACGAGATGTTCTACTCGGTGACGCAGCGCGGGCTCGACAAGTGGGACGGCTCGTTCTTCTGTGGCTCGGCGGCGCTGCTGCGGCGCGAGGCGCTCGACATCACCGGTGGCTTCTCCGGCATCACCATCACCGAGGATTGCGAGACCGCGTTCGAGCTGCACGCCGCGGGCTGGCACTCGGCCTACGTCGACAAGCCGCTCATCGCCGGGTTGCAGCCCGAGACCTTCGAGAGCTTCATCGGCCAGCGCTCGCGCTGGTGCCAGGGCATGTTCCAGATCCTTCTGTTGAAGAACCCGCTCTTCAAGAAGGGTCTGAAGCCAATCCAGAAGCTCGCTTATCTCTCCTCGATGACTTTCTGGTTCTTCCCGCTACCGCGCATGGTGTTCACCTTCGCGCCGCTGCTGCACATATTCTTCGACGTGAAGATCTTCGTCTCCTCGATGGACGAAGCCCTAGCCTACACCGCGACCTACATGGTCGTGAACTTGATGCTGCAGAACTATCTCTACGGCCGCGTGCGCTGGCCCTTCATGAGCGAACTCTACGAATACGTGCAGGGCGTGTATCTTGCCAAGGCCATCGTGTCGGTCGTCGCCAAGCCGCGCAAGCCGACCTTCAACGTCACCGCCAAAGGCATCTCGCTCGACGAGAACCACCTTTCCGGCCTGGCGAAGCCGTTCTTCCTGGTGTTCGGCCTGCTGCTCGTCGGCGCGGTCACCGCCTTCTACCGCTACTTCTTCGAGCCCGGCGCCGAGCTGATGCTCATCGTGGGGCTGTGGACCACCTTCAACCTTGCGATCGCCGGCGTCGCGCTCGGCGTCGTCGCCGAGCGCCGCGAGCCCGACCGTTTCCCTCGCCTCGCTATCGATCGCCTCGGCCTGCTGACCTGCAGCGGGCAGACCGTGCCCGTGGCGATCAGCTCCGTCTCGGCCGGTGGCTGCGCCGTGCGCTTCGCCGACGGCGACGCTATGCCGGCGGACCTCGCCTGCTGCACGCTCTCGGTGCTGCCGCTCGCGGGGCCGCCGGCCCATGCGCCGCTCTCCCTCGACCTGAAGCACGCCACTCCCGATGCCGACGGCGTCACCTGCGGGTTCTCGTTCGACGCCATGGGACCTGCTGCCTACACCGCGCTCGCCGACCTGATGTACGGCGACCCCGACGCCATGCTGCGCTTCCAGCTGAAGCGCCGCTCCCACAAGAACCTCGTCTCCGGCAGCCTGCAGTTCCTGTACTGGGGCGCGACGGAGCCGGTGCGCGCCTTCTCCTACATGCTCGGCAAGCAGAACGCCGCAGCTCCGGTCCCTGTTGCGGTGCCCGCGCCGGTCGCCGTCGAGACGGTTCCCGAGATGCTGGCCACGACCGCGCCGACCTTGGCCGAGATCGCCCCCGACGTGGCGGCGGACTCGCCCGTTGTCGTCACGACGGTGCCGGTGCTCTCCATCGTGCCCGACGCGGCGGCCGAAACCATCGTCGCCCCAGTCGTAGAAGAGGATTTCGAGGCGCTCGCCGCCTCCCTGTCCGCAGCGCCCGTGGACGCCCCCATCGTCGCCGCCGAATGGATGCAGGCGATGCTCAAGCTCGCCGCCGTTGAGATGCAGCGCGCCCTTTCGCCCGCAACGGCCGACCCTGCGGAGACGTCCCTTGCTGCCTGACCTGCGCACCTCCGCGGCGATCCTCGCTCTCGTCGCCTTCGCCGCGCCTGCCGGGGCGCAGATGTGGGCCGGCATGGGGCCGCGCGGCGTGGCCATGCCCGGCGCCGCCGCGCCAACTACCGCGCCCGCCCTCTTGGCACCTCGCGCCGTGCCGCCGACGCCACCGGAGCCGCCGCCCGCCGCCACGGTGCTGCGTCACCTGCAGGCGCCGCTCGACGGCTGGCGCATCTCCGGCGAGAACGGCGAACTGCGCTGGCCGGTGTTCCTGACCCAGACCCAGGCTGCGGCCCCGTTGCGCCTGCGCATCGGCTACATGTCCGCCGTCTCGGTACTACCCGAGACCTCGTCGCTGCGCCTGCGCATCAACGGCCGCATCGTCGGCGCCGACCCGATCGACGCGCCGCAGGGCCTGCGCCGCATCGCCTTCGCCATCCCCGCCGAGCTGCTGAAGCCCGGCTTCAACGAGATCGCGCTCGTCGTCGAGCAACGCCACCGCGTCGACTGCTCGGTCGCCGCCACCTACGAATTGTGGACCCGCATCGACCCGGCCGAGACCGGCCTCGAGATGCCGGCCGAGGCCGCCGCCCTCGGTACGCTCGGCGACCTGCCGGCGGTGGCGTCGCGGCCCGACGGAACGACCCCGATGCACGTGATCCTCTCGGGTCACACCAACCCGCCGCATCTCGCGCGGCTGGTGCGCGCCACCCAGGCGCTGGCGCTGCGCGGCCGCATGCAGCAGCCGCTCGTCGACTTCGGCCAGGAGGTCGCGGAACCCTACGGTCTCGATCTCGCGCTCGGCACGCGGGAGGCGCTGGCCAAGCTGCCGCGCCTCGCCGGCGCGCTCGGCGACCAGGGCCCGCTCGCCGTGCTGCTTCCGACCGTTACCGGACGGCGCCCGATGCTAGTCGTCACGGGCTCGACCGATCGCGAGGTCGACGCCGCCATCGCCGTTCTCGGCCAGCTGCCCGAGCCCAACGGCACGCCCGCCGGCCTCGTCGCCGCCGCCAACTTCCCCGCCCGCCCGACGGACGGCGGCGAGGCGCTGACGCTGCGCGACCTCGGCCATTCGACCCAGGACTTCGGCGGCCGCTTCTTCAAACGCAGCATCGCCTTCTCGCTGCCGGCCGACATGCTCGCCGCCGATTACGGTCGCGGCACCTTTGACCTCGCCGGCGGCTATGCCTCGGGGCTCGCCCGGGGCGCGCAGATTCGCGTCGACGTCAACGGCCGCAACTCCGGCATCATCAAGCTGCCCTACGCCGACGGCGAGGTGTTCAAGCACAACCAGCTGTTTCTGCCCCTCGGCATGATGCGTCCCGGCGTCAACCGCGTCGACATCTATGCAGAGACCCCCAGCGTAGCCGACGCGAGCTGCGCCGCGCCGCCCGCCAAGCGCTTCCTGCTGCTCGACAAGTCGGAGCTGCGTCTTCCGACGCTGGCACGGGTCGAGCGCCTGCCCGATCTTGCGCTCGCCACGTCTGGCGCGCTGCCGTTCACCCAGGGGCACGCCCATCTCGTCGTGCCCAAGCCGGACCGCGACACGATGGGCGCCGCACTGTCGCTGACCGCCCGCGTCGCGGTAGCCGCCGGCCGCATCGTGCCCTTCGCCTTCGCGACAAAGATGCCGACGGCCGGCGACGGCTCGACGCTGGTGGTCTCGCCGGCCCGCGCGCTCGATCCCGGCTCGATGCGTCGCGTCGGACTCGATCCCGTCGCCGTGGAAACGGCCTGGCGCACCGTCGCCGACGCGCACCCGGCGCCCGCCGCAACGCCGGGCGCTCTCGCCACGCACTGGTGGCTGAGCAACCCCGACGGTCCGAACGCCTGCAAGCTGCCGCCGCACGCGATCCTGGCGAAGGCCGGCGCCAAGCCGGCCGCGGCCAAGCCTGAGCACGACGACATTCTCGACGTCGCCGCGGGCGAGATGCCGACGGCGCCCCGCTGGCAGGATCGCTTCGCGGCGTGGGTGGGGTCGGTCACGGATCGGTTCCGCTCCAGCGGTGCCTTGGCCAACCCCGGCGTCGATGCCGATGCGTCGCTGCTCATGGCGCAGGGCGTGACCGGCGGCGACGGCGACGTCACCACCATCGTCACCGCGCCCGACGCCGCCACGCTGAAGGCCAGCGTCGGCTGCCTGTTCGATCCGCAGGTCTGGTCCAAGGTTCATGGCCGCCTCGCCGCGCTCGACGCCTCCACCGGCGACGTCGTCGCCACCGACGCGACGAGCTTCACCTATCGCGGCGCCAGAAACACTTCGCTCGGCAACGGCCGCTTGGTCATGGCCGGATGGTTTTCCCTCAATCCGCTCGCCTTCGTCGCGATGTCGCTGCTGCTGGCGCTTTGCCTGAGCGGGACGACGCTGTGGTTCGTGCGCGGCGTCGGCCGGAGATCGGAATGACAAGGCTGTTCGTCTTCCTGCTCGCGCTCGGTTTCGCCGCCGCTGCGGCTCGTGCCGCCGAGCCGACCTCGCCCACGCTGCCGGCGAAGCCCGCGGTGCTCGACGCCGCCGTCGAGCCGGTGCCGCTGCCCGATCCGGTGCTTCCGGCCCGCCGGCGTCACGAAGCGGGAACGGTAGAGCCGCCAAG
>CAXTQM010000145.1:0-6637 GCA_964246205.1 uncultured Beijerinckiaceae bacterium
CCCACGATCGGCGACGGGCCGCATTTCTGGGCCGCGCCTTACGAGCGCGAAGGCGAGTTCGGCGGCCGCGGCTGGCCCGACCCGCTGCCGGCTGACGCGCTCGCGGTTCGCATCAAGGGCGCCGTCGCTCCCGCCACCACCATCGGCATCGTCGCCACCGACGCCGTCCTGAGCAAGGCCGAGTGTCAGCGCCTCGCGATCATGGCGCAAGACGGCCTCTCGCGCGCTCTTCGCCCGGTTCATGCCGCGATGGACGGCGACACAATTTTCGCCGCCGCTACTTCCTGCGCCGAGCGTGTGCCGGATGCCGCCGAGCTAGTCGAACTTGGCACGCTCGCTGCCGATTGCGTCGCGCGCGCCATCGCCCGCGGGGTTTATGAAGCCACGGCGCTGCCGTTCGTCGGAAGGCAAAGTAGCTGGCGCGAACTCTGGGGGTGAGTTCAGGCGGTGGCGAGAGCCCGCGTCCGGAGCCATCGGTCGGCGCTCATCAGCGATTGATTGATGACCTGATCCATGTCGAGGTAGCGGTAGGTGCCGCAGCGGCCGATGAAGGTCAGGCGCGCGGCGTCGCCCAGCGCCAGCTCCTTGTAGCGCAGGTAGGTCGCCTCGTTGCTGCCGTCGGCGGTCTTCACGGGGTAGTAGCGCTCAAGGTCGTTGTCGCGATAATCGCAGGGCTCCTCGCGCGTGATCGTGGCGCGGCCCATGTCGATCCGCAGATGGTGCGGGATGCGATGCCAGGCAGTCTCCCGGGTGAAAGGGCTTTCGTCGGTGAAATTAATCACGCTGAAACTGAGGCCGTCGTGCTCCTTCCAGACGCCGGCGGGATTGGGCAGCGGCTCGGCGCGATGGTGGAAGCGGATGGAGCGGTAGGGCAGCGCGCCTTCGCAGAAGTCGTAGAATTCGTCGATCGGCAGCGAGGCGAAGCAATGATGCGCATCGGCGAGCATAGCATGGTCGAAGGCCGTCGCGAGCGATACGTTGATGTTGCGGTGGTCGAGGATGTTGGAGACGAAGTCGGTGTAGCCGTCGCGCGGCATCAGCTGGGTCTCGCCGTCCGGAAAGTATGTGTCCCGACGATCGAAGCGTAGCGGAAGACGCTTCACCACCGCGGCGTCGAGGTCCTCGAGTCCCATTCCCCACATCTTGGCGGTGTACGGCCGAAAGAACAGATCGCGCAACTCGGTGCCGATCTTCGAGGCGAGGTACTCCGCCGCATTCGCCGGCGTGGCGACCGGCACCGCTACGGCCGCGAGGTGGCGCCGCGCCGCCGCCTCGTCCGTGAGTGCCGTGCCGAAGACGATGTTCAGCGTGTCGAGGTTGATCGGCAGCGGCGCCAGCGCGCCCGACGGCAGCAGCGCCCGGACACGGTGGGTGTAGGGCACCCACTCGGCGAAGCGCGCGATCCAGGCGAGCACGTCGCGATTGGCGGTGTGGAACAGGTGCGGCCCGTAGCGGTGGACGCGAATACCGTCTGGGCCGATTTCGTCGTAGGCGTTGCCGGCGACATGGGGCCGACGATCAATGACGTCGACGCGAAATCCGGCTTCGGCAAGGCTGCGGGCGTGCACAGCACCGGCGAGACCGGCGCCAACGACGAGAATGGTCCGATCAAACGTCGACACGTCAGTACCCCGAAGATTGCCACGCCCGCACGATGCAATTGTGGAGCCGATGCCTCGCTCGCCAAGACAAAGCGGCGAAAAGTTTCGGCTTTGGCGAAACAATGCTGGTTTATAGCCGTGCCGACGACTGCATCGCGATCGCGAGATCGGCGCGAAAAGCGGGAACGGACAGGCCGAGCCCGATGCCTTTTGTCGCGGACACTTCGGTCCGCGATAGAACTTCGCCCGTCGACGTATCCCAGAACACCACGGCGAGGGGTCCGACGGCAAAGCCCGCGACCGTCAAAGTGGGTGAGATCGACATCGCATCGGATCGCATTCGACCATCGGCTCCGAGGATGTCCCGACGCAGGCACCAGAGAACGGCCTGGCGGGCGTCGCCGCAGGCGAACACCGCCACATCGTGACCACCGGAGACTTCGACGTCGAGCGCGCGGCGGCGGAACCGCGGCCAGTCGACGAGATCGCAGAACCCGGCGAGCGCACGCTGCGCGGCGCGCATGCCGGGCGTCAGGCGATGCGGGAAGCGGTAGGGCCAGCGCATGCCGCCGCCGGCGCCGCCGCTGGCCAGATGCGCCCATTGCATGTGGCGGAAGTACTCGTCGTCGAAGGCTTCCGGCAGAGTCTCCCTGCGATCGTTGAAGCCGTGGATCGGCCCGTGCTCGGTGTCGAGGAAGGGACGGTCGTCGGCGATGGCGGCGAGGCTCTCGCGCACGATGCGGCCCATCGCCAGCGCCGGTGCGACGGTGTCGGCGGGATGATCGATCGTGCCTTTCTCGTAGATGTGGATCGTCGCGAAATCGAGCTCGGGGTGACGAAAGATCGGCCCGGCGATGTCCATCTCGGGCTTCCACGTCAGTTCGGGGCCGAACACCGAAACGGTCTGGGGATGGCTTCGGCCGTGAATTTCGAGTTCCAGCGCGCGAACGAAGCCGCTGATGTCGGCGATGAAGGATTCGAAACCCTCGGCGCTGTCGCCGCCGTGGGCGGGATGTATCTCGTTCCAGAGATCCCAGGCGAACAGCGCACCGCTGCCGCCCCAGCGCCGCACGGCGAAGGCGAGGCGGTTCTTTATCGCGATGCGGAAGTCTTCGTCGGAGAGCCAACGATTGCGGTCGCCGAGAACGCCCCCGTTGCGGCTGTTGTAGGGATGGTCGCGCCAGCGCATCCAGGCCCAGAACGTGTCGAACGGCGTCAGCAGGATGCGCAGCCCGACGTCCTCGCACAAGGCGAAGAGGTCATCCCAGAGCGCGACCATGTTGGGCACGAAGCGTCCGACCGGCCTTTCAAAATAACGGTGACGAAGCTCCGAATGCTCCAGCATCAGCCGGAGGCAGGTGACGCCGTTGGCGGCAAGATCGGCGAGATAGGCCGCGGCGGCGCTCCTGTCGCGGCGACGGAACAGCCCCTCCAGGTCGACCCAGCCGACGCCGTCGTTCTGCCCGATCGGCGTCCAGGCCTCGCCGGTCTCGGTGATGAAGTAAGGAGCGCCCTCGGCCACGCGGATCCACGGCAGGACTGGCGAGGCCGCGGCAATGGGCGTTGGCGTCACGGTCCGCCTCGCCTCGCCTCTCACTTGCCGAGCTCGAACGATCGGACGTCGGATCGGGACGGCTTGGGCTTGGGTTCGGGCGCATCTGGGCGCTGCGCGGCGTCGATCAACATCAGCATGGCGCGCCAGGTCCGGTCCCACGAGCCTTCCGCTAAGCGGGCGTCGACCCTCGCAAGCCAGTCCTCCGATGGCTCGCGCAAGATGGCCTCGGCCTTCGCCGCGGCCTCGGCGGGCGTCGCTGCGATCGCCACGAGCGCAGCGTCGCCACCATAGGCGCGGACCACGTCGGCCACGGGCGTCGAGACCACGCGAAGGCCGCCGGCTAGGAATTCCGGCGTCTTGGTCGGGCTGATGAAGCGCGTCGACTCGTCGAGTGCAAAGGGCATGAGGGCGAGATCCCAGTGCGCGAGATAGGTTGGCAGCTCGTCGTAGCCCTTCATGCCGAGCCAATGGATGTTGGCCGGTCGCGGCAGCGCGGCGGGGTCGATCTTGACCACCGGGCCGATCATCACGAGCTGCCACTCCGGTCGCAGTGCGGCCAGGGCGGCGACGAAGCCGAGATCCATCCGCTCGTCGATGACACCGAAGAAGCCAAGGCGCGGATGCGGCAGGGCAGCCTGATCGGATGGATCGAGAAGGTCGCCGCGCCGCGCCCGGCCGAAATGCGCCACGTCGACGGACGAAGGGAAGCAGTGCACCGAGGGGTGCCGCGCGCGTTTGGCCTCGTGCAGGCTCCAGCCGCCGGTGAAGACGAGATCGGCAACCTCGAGAAGCTCCTGCTCGAGCCGAAGCAGGTCGGGCGAGGCGCCGCGGAAGGCCGACAGCTCGTCCATGATGTCGAAGATCGTCAGCGCGCGCGGCAGGCGCCGAGAGAAGGCCACGGCGGCCGGCGTGTAGTACCAGAAGATTGCCGGGGGCCGGCCGGCGAGCAGCGGCGCCACGAGCGCTTCGAGCACGGCATCGCGCGTCTCGGCGGCAAGGCCGTGCGGAAGATGCGGGGTCGCCAAGCGGATGCCGTCTTCTTCCTTGATGCGCAGCCCGGCGGGGCCGTCGCCGAAGACCGGCTCCTCGACGAAGACAACGTCGTAGCGTCGGGCCGCTCGCGTGAGGAGGTGTTGGGGCCGCTGCATGACGAAGCGCCAGCGCAGGTGAGAGAAGCAGACCAGCATGAGCCGCGACGGTGCGGGCGGCGCGACGCGGTCCTCGAGCGTTGAAAACAAGGGTACCGCTCTCCGGCTCGGCTCGGCGCCCAACAGCGGGCGGTTCGCGGAACAACATAGCTTTCCCGGCGACCACGTCGAGGCGGGCTGCCCCCCGGAGTGGAGAAAGCCTCTTCGAAGGCAGACGCGGCAAGGGTTCGGCTCTATATGCCTCGCAACCCGCGGCACCCATGACGTCCTCCGCTCCGCTCATCACTCGCACCACCGCTCGCGCCCTGCTGCTCGGCGACCGCATCGACGCGGCCGGACTGGAGCGGGCCGACATGATCTCGGTCAACCCGTTGGCGTTTCAGGCCGGAGCGTCGGGCTTCGTCGTGCTGTACCGCTTCGGCGTCGCCGTTGCCGTAGGGCTGTCGCCGTTGGAGGAGGAAGAGGTTCTGAAGCAGCTGCGCACCCGCCTCACCGGCCCGCATGCTCACGTCGACGACGAAACCGCGGTGCTGGAGGTCGCCGCCGAGGGCGACGATCGCATCCCGCCCGGCGGCGCCATCGCGTTGCGCGACTTCACACCTCCGCGGCTGCTGGTCGTGGCCGACGCCCTGGCCAAAAGCGTGTCGCTCGGGCGCGACGAGCGGGAGGTCAACGCCGTCTTCGACGTCATCGAGCCCTTCGCCGCCCGGTTGTTCGCGCGCGGGCGCACGCCACGCAACCGGCGTTCGATGCTGAAGCTCATCGGACAGACGCTGCTGGTGCAGCACCGCGTTTCTGGCCGCGTTGCCGTCGAGGAGAAGCCCGACGTGCTTTGGGACCGGCCGGACCTGGAACGCCTCCACGCGCGGCTCGAGGACGAGTACGAGCTGAAGGAGCGCGCCGGCACGCTCAAGCGCAAGTTGGACGTCATCGCCGAGACCGCGCGGGCCATGACCGACATCATCGACGCCGATCGCGCCCACCGGCTGGAGATCCTAGTGGTGGTGCTGATCACCGCCGAGATCCTGTTGACCATCGGCCAGATCGTGCTGTGGCGACACTGACGGAGTGGGCCGTCTAGCGCGCTACGGCTGCCGCCTCGCGCAGCCGCTCCGGCAGGCGGGCGACGCGTCCCCGGCGCACGGCGGCGATCACCACCTTGGCCTCGCCCAGCGCGGTGTCGCCGCGCCGCACCGTCTGCGTGAGCCTCATCACCGCGCCGCGCGCCTCCTCGAGTTCGGTCGCGACCACGAGCTCATCGTCCATCGCCGCCGGCTTGAGGAAGTCGACCGTCATCCGGCTGACCACCAGCACCAGCGCATCATCCTCGGCGTAAAGCGACGAGCTGGTGATCCCGCCGGCGCGCAGGTACTCGGTGCGCCCGCGCTCCATGAAGCGCAGGTACGAGGCGTGATAAACGTAGCCGGAGAAGTCCGTGTCCTCGTAATAGACGCGGAGAGGAAAGAGGTGCGGCATCGACGTGCGGCTTAGGCCCGCGGCGGGCGACGGGTCAATGCGGAGGCGGCTGTTGCCAGGTGAGGTGATCGTGCTGATCGGCGTCAGCGGCAGCGGCAAGTCCACCGTGGCCGAGCGACTGGCGCCGGCGCTCGGGGCTACATTCCTCGAAGGCGACGCCTACCATCCCTCCGCCAATGTCGCCAAGATGCGCTCGGGCGTGCCGCTCTCGGACGAGGATCGCTGGCCCTGGCTCGACACGCTGGGCCACGCCATCGCCGAGCATGTCGCGCAGGGCAGATCGGTTGTGGTCGCGTGCTCGGCGCTGCGACGAGCCTACCGCGACAGGCTCGCGAAGGCGGCGCGGCGAGACTTGATCTTCATCCATCTCACCATGGATCCAGCCATGCTGCGCGCGAGGATGCGGGCGCGGCACCATCACTTCATGCCGCCGGCCCTGCTCGACAGCCAGCTCGCGACGCTGGAGCCGCTGCAGGCCGACGAGGCCGGCACCGAGGTTGCCGAGACCGGCACGGCGCTGCAGACCATCGAAAGGATCGAGCGGTGGCTGCGCCTCCGCGCCGCCGGCAAGCTGCACGACGGGCACGAAAAAGGGCGGCATCGCCGCCCTTTGTCCCGTGACTGATGGAGCAGCGGAAGCGCTTAGCGCTTGCCGGCTCCGTCGCCGTCGCGCATCTGGCCGGTCGGCTCCTGTACGTGTGCCTCAAGGAACCACATGTCCTTGTCGACGCCGCGCGACACCTCGGTGAAGAGGTCCGCGGTGTCCGGATCGCCGGCCTCGTCGGTCTCGTCGATGTTTTCACGGACCGCGTTGCCGAAGACGGCGTAGCGGTCGATCAGCGCGGCGAGATGGTCGG
>CAXTQM010000146.1:0-6626 GCA_964246205.1 uncultured Beijerinckiaceae bacterium
ATCGACATCGTGCTCCCCGAGCCCGATTCCGCCGCCTTCATGAAGCTGCGCGGCATGCACGTTCCGTCGAACGCCTTCTGGGACAAGCTCGGCTTTGTCGACAAGAAGACCGGTTCGGCGAACGGCCACTGGTGAGTCATCGACGCTGCCGGTCCGTGGGGGACTGGTCCGTTCGTACTCGCCGAGGGCGTTTCGCAGCTCGACAAGCGCTCGCCTGAAGTCGTCCTTCAGCCGAACGAGGCTTATTGGAATCCCGATCGCAAGCCGTCCGTCCGGCTGGTGTTCGACAACATCATCTCGAAGGCCGACGCCCTCAAGGCGGTCGCGGCCGGCGACAAGAAGCTCGACATCGTGACGCAGCTCACCCCGGCCGACGCCAAGGCGTTCGACGGCAAGGGCAACGCCCACATCGTGTCGGACAACGCCAAGACCGTGCTCGCCGGCGTGTTCAACCAGACCGAGGCCAACTCGCCCTGGAAGAACATCAAGCTGCGTCAGGCCATGAACATGGCGATCGATCGCGCCGCGCTCCTCAAGGACGCGGGCGGCGGTTACGGCGTGCTGATGCCGGCATTCATCCAAAAAGGCCGCTTCGGCCAGGATGGCGGGCTGAAGCAGTATCCGTACGACGCCGGCAAGGCGAAGGCGGAGATCAAGAAGGACGGTCTCGAAGGCAAGGAAATCACCATCGGCGCGACGGAGGACTATGCCCCTCTCGTCAAGCAGATTGGTGAGCAGCTCGAGAAGGTGGGGTTGAAGGCCAAGATGGTGGACGCCAAGGACACCAAGGCGGACATGACGCTCGTTTGGCACTTCGACTGGTCGCCGGAATACCCGGTGGGCGTGGTCTACCGCGAGTTCTTCGGCACCGGCGGCGGCTTCCTTGAAGGCGCCGACACGAAGAAGTTCGACGAACTGGCCGACAAGGTCATCGAGACCGAGGACCTGACCAAGCAGGCCAAGGCCGTGTCGGACATCGAAGCCTACGAGCACGAGCAGGCCAACGTCCTGTTCCTGTACTCGCCGGCGACGATCTTCGCCGTCTCCAACCGCACGATCTTCCAGCCTTCGGACACCTTCATGTTCGACGGCGCGACGATCAAGCTGAAGACCACCAAGGCCGAGAAGTAGGCCGTTATTGAACCTTGGAGCCCCGGCCGACTTTGGCCGGGGCTTTTTCACGCCCGCGTTCGGGCGTCTAGGAGGATCAGTCATGAAGCACGGCGCACGCAACGACATTCCAGCCGAAGTGCTCGAGATCAAAACCGGAGGTGTGATGGCTCAGGTCAAGGTTAAACTGGTCGGCACGGACTACGAGATGTCTTCGGTCATGACCAAAGATTCACTGGACGAACTGGGCATCGAAAAGGGCTCGACAGTCCACGTTGTCGCCAAGGCTGTGAACGTGCTGCTGGTGAAGCCCTAGCCTTAGGAATCGTCATTCCGGAGGCCAAAGCGGAATCTCGGAACCGGGAGCTTCGACCTGACTGGCTCGCACGAGGCGCATTTTGGATTCGCCCACAGCGCTTCGATTGACGGAGCTTGGATCGTTGCGGATGGAGCGGGAAGTCTCTAGCCCTGAGTTCGACCGCAATGGACTCGCTCATGAAAGCCTCCGTCGTCTTGTTCCCCGGCTCGAACCGCGAGGGCGACGCCCTACGCGCGCTGCACCGCGGCGGTGCCGAGACGACGACCGTGTGGCATGGCGAACACGACCTGCCGGCCGGCACCGACCTCGCGGTGCTGCCCGGCGGCTTCTCCTACGGCGACTACCTGCGCTGCGGCGCCATCGCCGCGCGCTCGCCGATCATGGACGCGGTGCGCGCGCACGCCGCCCGCAGTGGCCTCGTGCTCGGCATCTGCAACGGCTTCCAGGTCTTGGTCGAGAGCGGCCTGCTGCCCGGCGTGCTGATGCGCAACGCCAACCTGCGATTCGTCTGTCGCCTCCAGCACCTGCGCGTCGAGCGCGCCGACACCGCCTTTACCTCGGGCTACGCGGACGGACAAATAATCGAGGTGGCGATCGCCCACGGCGAGGGCAACTACACCGCCGACCCCGAGACCGTGCAGCGGCTCGAGGACGAGGGCCGCGTGGCGTTCCGCTACTGCGACGCAGGCGGCCACGTGAAAGACCAGGGCTCGCCCAACGGCTCCATGCACGAGATCGCCGGGATCTACTCGGAAAACCTGCGCGTTCTTGGGATGATGCCGCACCCGGAGAACCTGGTGGACGCGCTGTGCGGCGGCGTTGACGGCCTGCCGCTGTTCCGGAGCTTGGCGGCGTAGGCGCACCTCCACCGCCAAGCCTCGCCTTTAGAACTCATCTCTAGGCTAGGCGCTCCGCTGAGCCTTCGAAGTCGGCGAACGGCCACGCCGATCCAGGCCTTGTCGCGATACGCGCCGATCGTCTGCGTTTTTGTTGGCGAATCGCGACTTCGGCCCGCTTCTTTGTCGAGGTACCCTGACTTCGGTCGGGACAAACCCGAGTCTTGCAAAGAGCGCCGAAGCCGCGCCGAGGGCGCTTAACGCGAACATCGCATCGGTTATGTTACCCTGATCAATGAGCAAGATCAAGCCGCGTCGGCTGACACCTTGACGACCTGGCGGTAGATCTTGAGGCGCTTGATCCGTCTGGGGTCGGCGTCAAGCACCTCGAATTCAAGCCCGCCCTCGGCGACGATCTCGCCGCGCACCGGCACGTGGCCGGCTAGCGCTGTGACGAGGCCGCCGACGGTGTCGACGTCCTCGGCGTCGCTCAACTCCTCGAGGTCGGTGCCGATCTCCTTGGAAACGTCATCGAGTTGGGCGCGGGCGTCGACCAGGAAGCAGCCGTCGGCGCCGGCCTCGATCCGCGGTGACCCGGCGAAGTCGTGCTCGTCCTCGATGTCGCCGACGATCATCTCGACGATGTCTTCGATCGAGGCAAGGCCGTCGGTGCCGCCATATTCGTCGATCACCAGCGCCATGTGGGTGCGGGTGGCCTGCATCTTCACCAGGAGGTCGAGCGCCGGCATGGAAGGTGGCACGAACAGCACCGGGCGCAAAATGTTGGCCTCGCTGAGCGGCTGCGTCAGGTCGAGCGAGCCGAGCGAGCGGACCATCTTCTCCTGCGCCGGCTCCGGACCTTCGGCGCGGGTCGGCGCGATCTCGTCCCGCGTGACCGGGATCTCGGCGGCGGCGATGTGGTCGACAAGGTCGCGGACGTGGATCATGCCGCGAGGGTCGTCCAGCGTGGTGCCGTAGACCGGCAGGCGCGAGTGTCCGGCCGTCCGGAAGATCGCCAGCACCTCGGCCAGCGTCATGGTGAGGGACACGGCGAAGATGTCTGCGCGCGGCACCATGACGTCGGCGACGCCAATCTCGTGCATGGCGAGCACGTTCTTCATCATGGTCCGCTCCTGGGCCGAGAAGTCGGCCCCGGCAGAGGTGTCCTCGAGCGCGTCTTGGATGTCGTCGCGGATCGACACGGCGCCGAGCCCGAACAGGGCGCGCAACCGCTCGACGAGGCGGGGGGCGGGTCGGGCGTCGGTGGCGGCGTCGCTCATGCCGCCGCCCCACCGGCGGAGACCTTGGTCGCCGTCTCCTCCACCGCCTCGAATGGCGAGGCGATGCCGAGGCTCGCGAGGGCGCGGGCTTCAACGGCCTCCATTGCCTCGGCCTCTTGGTCGGTCTCGTGGTCGTAGCCGAGCAGGTGGAGGAGCCCGTGAACGAGGAGGTGAGCAAGGTAGTTCGGCATGCTCCAGCCTCGCTCGTCCGCCTCGCGCGCGCTGGTCTCCCAGGCCACCACCACGTCGCCGATGGCATGCTTGCGGGTGGCCTCGTTCGTGGGAAAGGAGAGCACGTTGGTGGGCTTGTCCTTGCCGCGCCAGCGCGCGTTGAGGTCGCGCACAAAAGCGTCGTCGGCGAGCACGATGCTCCATTCCACGCCGTCGGCGGCATGGATGGCACTGGCGAGAAGCACGGCGGCACCGGCGCGTGCGGCCAGCGTCTCGAGATCGCCCAGCCCGTGCCAAGCCTCGTGCTCGACCGCGATGTCGATGCATAAGCCCATCAGGGTTTGTTTTCACCTCCGGCAAGTGTGCGAGCCGGCGCCTGCCCGCGCGCGGCGCCCTCGTAGGCGCCGACGATGCGGCGCACGAGGTCGTGGCGCACCACGTCGCCCTCCTTGAAGATGACGTGGCCGATGCCCTCAAGGCCGGACAGCAATTGGATTGCCTCGCTGAGACCGGATTTCTGCCCCGGCGGCAGGTCGATCTGCGTGGGATCGCCGGTCACGATCATGCGCGAGTTCTCGCCGAGCCGGGTCAGGAACATCTTCATCTGCATGGAGGCGGCGTTCTGCGCCTCGTCCAGCAGCACGCAGGCGTTGGCAAGAGTTCGCCCGCGCATGAAGGCCAGCGGCGCCACCTCGATCATGCCTGTCTGCATGCCGCGCTCGACAAGACGCGGGTCCATGAAGTCGTTCAGCGCGTCGAAGATCGGGCGCAGATAGGGGTCGACCTTGTCGCGCATATCGCCGGGTAGGAAGCCTAGCCGCTCGCCGGCCTCGACAGCCGGGCGCGACAGGATGAGCCGCTCCACGACGCCACTCTCCAGCAGCGACACGGCGTAGCCCACGGCGAGCCAGGTCTTGCCGGTGCCGGCGGGACCCTCGGCGAAGACCAGTTCGTGCTTCTTGAGGGCGCGAAGGTAGGTGTTCTGCGCGGCGTTTCGGGCGCGCACCGGGCCGCGGCGGCGAGTGGCGATCTGGTCGAACGACACCTTGCCGGCGATCTCGTCGGCAGCACCGGCGGGAAACAACACGCCCTGGAGCATGCCCTCCTGGATGGCGCCGTCGATGTCGCCCAAGCTGACGCCCTGCCCGAGCTTGATGCGATCGTAGAGCAATTGCAGCACATGGCGGGCGCGCTCGCAGGCGTCGGGTGGCCCCTTGATGGTCACCTGGTTGCCGATGGCGTTGGCCACCACGCCCAGGCCGCGCTCCATCTTGGCGAGGTTCTGGTCGTACTGGCCAAACAGCGCGGATGCGTGTCTGTTATCGGGGAAGCTCAGCGTGATCTCGCCGGGCACGGAGGCCGAGAAGGTCGCCTGCTGCGGCAGGGCGGCGGTGCGATTGGGCGCTCTCAAGCCACGAGACCTCGCGCGAGGGGGGGATCGTCCAGCGATCCGAACAGGGAATTGGTGGACAGCGCCGTGATGACGACGGGTTGGACGGTGCCGATAAGCTCGGCGTCGCCATCGACCTGCACTTGCTGAAAATAGGGGGTCTTGCCGGCGAGCTGGCCGGGATGGCGGCCGGGACGCTCGATTAACACGTCGAGCGTTCGCCCGACGGTGGCGGCGTTGAAGGCCCGTCGCTGAGCCTCGACCAGCGCCTGCAGGACGGCGAGCCGCTCGCTCATGACGGCTGCCGGCACCTGATCGGCCATGTCGGCGCCGGGCGTGCCGGGGCGCGGCGAATACTTGAACGAGAAGGTCGAGGCAAAGCCGACCTTCCCGATGAGATCGAGCGTGGCGGCGAAGTCGGCGTCGGTCTCACCGGGGAAGCCGATGATGAAGTCGGAGGAGAGCGCGAGATCCGGACGCGCGTCCCGGAGCCTGGCGACGAGGTCGACGTAGGCGGCCGCCGTATGCTTGCGGTTCATCGCCTTGAGGATGCGGTCGGAGCCCGACTGCACCGGTAGGTGCAGGAACGGCATCAGCTGCGGCAGGTCGCGGTGGGCGTAGATCAGGTCGTCATCGAGGTCGTTGGGGTGGCTCGTGGTGTAACGGACGCGCGCGAGGTCGGGGATCGCGGCGAGCCGCCGGCACAGCTCGGCGAGCCCAGTAGGTTGGCCGTCCGCATCGTCGCCGTGGTAGCCGTTGACGTTCTGCCCGAGCAGCGTGATCTCGCGCACGCCGTGGGCGACTAGCGCCCGAGCCTCGTCGAGGATGGCGTCGACAGGTCGGGACAGTTCGGCGCCGCGGGTATAGGGCACCACGCAGAAGGTGCAGAACTTGTCGCAGCCCTCCTGAATAGTGAGGAAGGCGGCCGGGCCGCGCGCCGCGACCTGGCGCCGTGTCGGGCGCGGCAGGCGGGCGAACTTGTCGTCGAGCGCGAAGTCGGTGTCGACGGCACGCCCTGTCTCCGTCAGCAGCCGCGGAAGGTTGTGGTAGGATTGCGGGCCGACGACGACGTCGACAGCCTTCTCGCGGCGCAGGATCTCGCCACCCTCCGCCTGCGCGACGCAGCCGGCAACCACCACCCGGGTATCGAGCCCCGAGGCCCGGCGCTCGGCTTTGAGCATCCGCACCTTGCCGAGTTCGGAGAACATCTTCTCCGTGGCCCGTTCGCGGATGTGGCAGGTGTTAAGAACGACGAGGTCGGCCTCGACGATGGCGGCAGTCTCGTCGTAACCCTCGGGCGCCAAAAGGTCGGTCAAGCGCTGGGCATCGTAGACGTTCATCTGGCAGCCGTAGGACTTCACAAACACCTTGCGGCGCTCCTGTGCCGCGGGAGCCTCCGTTCCGTCCTGCCAAGCGACGTGCTGCGTCATGATCCTTCTTGCGCGCCGATGCGCTTTCGCGAGCCAGCGCCTCTGTAGGCCCTTTTGGCCCGCGAGAGAACCAGCGATCTTACACCGGCT
>CAXTQM010000147.1:0-6536 GCA_964246205.1 uncultured Beijerinckiaceae bacterium
CGCGCATGCGATCGGCCAGGTCGCCGGTCGCGCGCTTGAACCAGAGGATCTCGCCAAAGCCCCAGTTCAGCGCCTCGTATTGCGTGTCGCAGACCTCCTCGGTCAGCCGCGCGAAGGCGCGGGCGACAGGGTCCTTGGGCAGCAGCGGCGGCTCGGGGTAGCGCTCCTCGATATATTCCAGGATCACGGTCGACTCGAACAGCGTGACGTCGCCGTCGATCAGCACCGGCACCTCGGTGCGCGGGTTGGCGGCGGCGAAGGGCCCGTCGCCGCGGCCGGTGCCGAAGTCGGGCGGCAGCTCGGCCCTGAAGGCTAAGCCTTTCTCGCGTAGCGCGATCTTGACCTTCTGAACGTAGGACGACAGCGGATGCTCGTAGAGCAGCATGCGAAAGCTCCTTCGCCGAGCCGCTTAGCCGAGACCATGCGCTGCCGCCATCGGGCGGACGGGCTCCGCCTTACGGCTTGCACTCGCCGGGTCGCGGCGTGCTAGGAGGCCGCCTCGAACAGGGAAGCAGACCATGGTCGATCACGCCAAGCTCGACGCGTTCATGGAGAAGATGCTGGGCGACCTCGGCGGGGCGCTCAGCGTTTCGCTGGTTCGGATCGGCGACAGGCTCGGCCTGTACCGCGCCTTGCACGAGCACGGGCCGCTGACCTCCGACGGCCTCGCCGATCGTGCCGGGATCGCACCGCGCTACGCCCGCGAGTGGTGCGCGCAGCAGGCGGCCTCGGGCTACCTCGCCTACCAGTCCGAGGGCCGCCGCTTCGAGCTGCCGCTGGAGCAGGCGATGGTCTTCGCGCTGCCCGACAGCCCGGTCTACCTGCAGGGCGCCTTCGACCTCGCCGCCGCGATGGTCGAGAACCAAGCGCCCGTCGAGGCGGCGTTCAAGACCGGCAAGGGCGTGGGCTGGGGCGACCAGGCCCAGTGCCTGTTCTGCGCCACCGGACGCTTCTTCCGCCCGGCCTACAACACGCACCTCATTTCGGAATGGCTGCCCTCGCTGGAGGGCGTCGCGGCGCGGCTGGAGCAGGGAGGCTCCGTGGCCGACGTCGGCTGCGGCCACGGCTTCTCGACGATCATGATGGCCAAAGCCTTCCCGCGGGCGCACTTCACCGGCTACGATTTTCACGAGGGCTCGGTGGCGCAGGCACGCCTTCACGCCGAGCAGCACGGGGTGTCGGCCAATACCTCGTTCGAGGTGGCGATGGCCTCGGATTTCGCCGGGCGCGATCTCGACCTCGTAACCTTCTTCGACTGCCTGCACGACATGGGCGATCCCGCAGGAGTCGCCGCCCACGTGCGTTCAACCCTGAAGGGCGACGGCACCTGGATGGTGGTGGAGCCGCAGGCCGGCGACCGCATCGAGGACAACCTCAACCCGATCGGCCGGCTCTCCTATGCCGGCTCGACGATGATCTGCATCCCGACCTCGCTCGACCAGCCCGTCGGGCTGGCGCTCGGTGCGCAGGCCGGCTTTGCGCGGCTTTCCGAGGTGATCGGCCACGGCGGCTTCTCGCGCGTGCGGAAGGCCGGCGGGACGCCCTTCAACATGGTCATCGAGGCACGGCCCTGATGGCGCTCTCGCGCATCCTGATCATTCGCCACGGCGAGGAGCATGCCGAGGCCGGCGTCGACGAGCGGAACAAGCCCGACGAGCACAGCCTCACGATCCGCGGCTGGCAGCGCGCCGGAGCGCTCGTGCGCTTCTTCCATCCCCGCGACGGCCGGTCCGACCTGACGCCCGACACGATCCACGCCTCGAAGATCGCATCTGGCAGCGAGACCAAACGGCCGCAGCAGACCGTCGCGCCGCTCGCTGCCTCGCTCGACGTTGCCGTCCGCGCGGAGCACGCCAAGGGCGACGAAGGCACACTCATGGCCGACGTTCTGCGCGAGGAGGGCACCGTGCTGGTGGCCTGGGAGCATTCACGCATTCCAGACCTCGTCGACGCACTGCCCGATCCGCCGGCCGGCGTACCCGGAGAATGGCCGAAGGCGCATTACGACCTCGTCTGGGCGTTCACGCGCGAGGGCAAGGGTTGGCGCTTCGACGTGATCGAGCAGGACGTGCTCTCCGAGGCGGGGTGAGCGTTCTCCTGAATGCGGGCGTGTCTCCGCCGCGATGTCATCGCTTCAGCACCGCTTCCAGCTCCCGCCACTCCCGTGCGCCGAGCCCGCTCGAGTCGGCATCCACAGCGTCGCCGGCCACCATCCGCTTCACCGCCGCCAAAGCCGTGCGCGAGAGCGTCACCGCGCCGAGCCGGTGCTCCAGGAACGCCTCGTGGGTGATCGGGACCCAGCGCGCCAGCATGTCGGACATCGCCTCGGCATAGACGCGGATCTCGTACTGGGCGTGAGGATCGGCGCGTAACCTCAGAAAATTCATGAAGTTGTGGAGGTTGGTCTTCCAATACCACTGGGTGTAGGTGGCCAGCGTCAGGTCGATGCGCGCCAGCTCGCGAGCGAGGCCGTCGCGCTCGGAATCGACCGGCGCACCGCTCTCGTCCTCGTTCAGCATCCAGGCGTAGCTGGCGTAGGTGCGCTCGGCATCCGAGCGCAGCAGCTCCAGCACCTTGGCCGCCTCGTCTGGGCCGAGCGCGTCGCCGCGGCCCTGGCGATTGACGCGCGCCTGCGCCTTCAGCTGTTCGGGCTCGGGCAGGTAGAACTCGCGGTCGAGGACGGAATAGCGCGCGGAATATTCGTTCACGCTGGCGGTGCGGTGGCGGATCCACTGCCGCGCCACGAAAATTGGTAGCTTTACGTGGAGCTTGATCTCGGCCATCTCGAACGGCGTCGTGTGCCAATGCCGCATGAGATAGTGGATCAGGCCGCGATCCTCGAGCGTCTGGCGGGTTCCCCGGCCGTAGGAGACTCGTGCGGCCTGCACTACGCAGGCGTCGTCGCCCATGTAGTCGATGACGCGAACAAAGCCGTGGTCGAGTAGCGGCACCGGCTGGAAGAGGATCTCCTCCAGCGCCGGCACAGACGGACGCATCGTCTCGGAGCGGACGGCGCGCGCGGCGTCGATCTCCTGGCGTTGCGCGTCGCTGATGTTCATGGCTGGCTCCGGGCGGCCCGCCGATGTAGCGGGCGGCTCGGCTCATGTCATGTGAGGCGCCGGGTCATCCCAGGCGCTTCGGCCCGCGTGTCCTCAGAAATCGTAGCGGTAGCGGTCGCCCGGGTAGAAGCTGCCGCGGTCGGCGCGGCGGTACTCGCGCGGCGGTGCGGCATAGGCGACCACGCCCTTGGTGGTGGTCACCGTCCAGCCGCCGCCGTGGCGGTCGATGGATTTCACGACGCCGGCGCCGGGGATGCCGACGCCCGGCACCACCTCGAGCGTGCCGCGGCGTCCCTCGATCAACGCCACGCCCTGGTAGACGTCGCGCACCACCCAGTTTGAGATGACCTGCGCCTTGACCGGTTCCTCGCCCGCGGGCTTGGCGTCGGCGGTCTTGAGGTCGACCGGGCGCGGCACCGGCCGGAAGTCGACCGGCTTGGGCTCGTCGCCCCGATCGGCGATCTTGACGGGGAGCTTGTCGGCGACCTTGGCCTCGGCGCGAGGCAGCGAGGCCGTCGGTGACATATCCGCGGTGCCGTGCTCCAGCTTGCCAAGTCGATCGACGAGCCCCTGGATCTTGGATGTCGGCTGCTGCGCGACCTTGTCGATCCTGCCGTCGAGGCGGGCCAATGCTGCGGCCTGTTCGCTGTGGGCGGTACCGAGCGTGCTCTTCACGTTGTCGAGGCCGGCCTGCAGCACGCGCACCTGCGCAGCCACTTTTCCTTGATCGCCGACGCTGGCCTGCAGCGTGTCGAGCCGCGCCTGCAGCGCGTGCACGGTATCGGCCAGCTCGCGGTTGCGGCTGCGCAGCTCGACCAGCGGGTCCGCGGTCGGCGCGGGAGCCGTCGCGACGATCGTGACCGGTGCGTCGGTCGCGGCTGGGCGGTGCACGACGCGGTCGCCGACGGTCCAGGCGAAGCCGAGCAGGCCAACGATCATCGCGGCATGCGCGCTATAGTCGAGCAGGCGGGCACTCAGGCTGCGCGGGACTGCCGGGTCGTCAAGCTTGGGTGTGAAGGGATCGACGCCCGCGCTGTCGGGCAAGGCGGACAACGCCGTGCCCTTGCCGGAGTCGTCTGATCTGGGATCGGCCGAGATGATCATATCCTAACATCCACCGTTCGATGGGGCTCGCATCGATGGATTTGCGCAAAATTCGCTTAACGCTGTCTTAAGCAAACGCATCGAACCGCCCAGGCGCCCCCCGCGGTGTCGAACGTCGCGTCGAACCTAAGCGGCAAAAAGGCGTTTTCAGTTCAGGAAGGAGACGGGCATGATCAAATGATGTTATCGCTACGCATCGCAGGTTTGAGCTTCGTCGCCGTGACGGCTCCAAGCGCTATCGTATCGGCGCAAGATGTCACCGCCCGCGACTTGCCGAAAAACGGTGGCGCAGGCATACGCACGGGCAACATCACGTCGACGGGCGAGACCGTGCCGAACCCGGGCGCGTCGCAAAGCGCGGGCACGACTCCCATGGATCGCGGCATCGAGCGCAATGACAACCAGATCCAGTCCAGCATCTGCAAGGGCTGCTGAGGACAACGCCGATCGCCGCTGAGTTGGCGCTTGGGTCAGCCGCGCTGTTGCGCAATGCCCAGCGCTTCCCTCCTTATTGGGGCGCAGAGCGCAGGTGCTGGACAGCATAGCGGTGCGGTTGATCCGGCGACTTTGACCTAACCTGTCTAAAGGCGCCTTCCCATTGCATCTCGCAACGGGGTTGGGCGCCGAATACCCGAGAGAAGTCGCCGCGCCTATTACGGCATCTGCAAACATCGGCAAATCCGGCTATAAGCCCGCGACTTCGGGGAGGCAGGACATGAACGTTGAAGGACAGTCGCGCCGCACCATCTGGCTCGCGGCCAATGGTGTCGACGTCGAGATCATCGACCAGCGCGCCCTGCCGCACAGGTTCCTGGTCCAGACCCTCCGCACGCTGGAGGATGTCGCCGCCGCCATCCGCGACATGCACGTGCGCGGCGCGCCGCTGATCGGCGTCACTGCGGCCTACGGCGTCGCACTGGCCTTGCGCGAGCGGGCGGACGACGTGCGGCTCGACGAGGCCGAGCGCATGCTCGTCGCCACCCGGCCGACGGCGGTGAACCTGCGATGGGCGCTCGACGCGATGCGCGCGCATCTCGCGCCGCTGGCTCCCTCCCAGCGCCGCGCCGCCGCCTATGCCCGCGCCGCCACCATGGCCGAGGAGGACATCGCGCTGTGCCGCGCGATGGGCGATCACGGGCTCGCTGTGCTGCGCGACCTCTCCGTCAACGCACCGGGGCGGCGGCTCAACGTGCTTACTCATTGCAACGCCGGCTGGCTCGCCACCGTCGACTGGGGCACCGCCACCGCGCCGATCTACGCCGCCCACGAGGCCGGGCTGCCGGTCCACGTCTTCGTCGACGAGACCCGACCGCGCAACCAGGGCGCGGCGCTCACCGCCTGGGAGCTCGGCCAACACGGCGTGCCGCACACAATAGTGGTGGACAACGTCGGCGGCCACCTCATGCAGCATGGCATGGTGGATTGCGTGATCGTCGGCACCGATCGCACCACCGCCACCGGCGACGTCTGCAACAAGATCGGCACCTACCTCAAGGCGCTGGCCGCCCACGCCAATCGCGTGCCCTTCTACGTCGCCGCGCCGTCGCCCTCGATCGACTTCGCCATCGACGACGGCGTGCGCGACATTCCGATCGAGGAGCGCGCACCCGGCGAGGTCACCCACCTGTCGGGGCTCACGGCGTCCGGCGAGATCGCCGAAGTGCAGGTGACGCCGGCCGGCTCGCCGGTGCTGAACTATGCCTTCGACGTCACCCCGGCCGCGCTCGTCACCGGGCTGATCACCGAGCGCGGCACCATTCCCGCAACCCGCGACGCACTGGCCCGCGCCTTTCCCGAGCGCGTGATGCGCGAGGCCGCGGAATAGGGCTCCGGTGCTGATCCGCGTCCGCCACGCGCCGCCGTTCCGTCGCTGGCACCGGCGGCTCGGGGAGCGGCTCGAGGCCGCGGGGCATCGCGTCAACTACGAGGCGGCAGGCCAGCCCGTCGGGCGGTATCTGCTGGCGATCGAGCGCAAGCTCTATGGCTTCGTCGCCGACTGGGACGCTCCCGAACCGCCGTCGCCAGCCCGCGAGGGCGCGCCGGACCTGACGATCGTGCTGGCCGGCGAGCCCGACGCGAGCGGATTGGTGCTGCGTCCTGAGATCGACGACGCCTTCGGCGAGGCGGCGCTGCTCGCCGCGGCGCGCACCGGCACCGCGCCGCGCATCACGGTGCTCGGCGGCGCGGCGGGTGAGCTGCGTCCAGTGGCGTGCGGCCGCCCAGCCATGAAAGACCCGCTCGTGCTCGCGCGAGCGCTGGAGGATCTGCTGCCGCGGCTTGTGACGCTGCTGGTCCAGGCCGTGGCTGGTTTGGAAAGCGATGCGTTGGTCGTCGACATCGACGAGGTCGCCGTTGTCCGGCGCCTCGCGGCGC
>CAXTQM010000148.1:0-6534 GCA_964246205.1 uncultured Beijerinckiaceae bacterium
AAGCTCGCCCGCTTCGAGCTGAACGGCCTCGTGGTCGAGGGCAACGACAAACAGCCTGGCAGGCTGGCGCTGGCCTCGGCGCAGATCGAGAACGTCGCCTCGAACGCCACCTCGGTCCCCAGCGTCGACCGCATTGAGCTGCGCGATTTCTCGATGGACATTCCCGCCGAGCCCGGCAAGCAGACCGGACACATGGCTTTGGCCGTGGCGCATGCCGGCTATGCGGCGCCCGGGCTCGTCATCGGCAAGCTGCCGGCCAAGGCGACGCTCTCGGTCGAGCACGCCGCCTTCGATCTGCCGCCGGACAATGCCGCGGCGCCGATGCTACTGGCGATGGGCTACAAGCATCTCGATCTGTCGAGCCAGAGCGCATCGCGTTATGATCAGGCCGCGCAGACGCTGGCCATCGACAAGCTGGAGCTCACGGGCGCCGGCATGGGGTCGCTGGACATCAAGCTCGGGCTGGCCAAGGTGTCGGAGGGGATCGTCTCGCAGGACGAGGCTGTCGAGAAGGCCGCTGCCGCCGCCCTTTTGGTCAAGAGCCTCGACCTGACCCTGCGCAACGACGGACTCGTAGACAAGGCCGTGGCCTTCAAGGCCGCCGCCGACGGCGTCGGCGTCGAGCAGGAGCGCCAGAATATCAGCGAGCTGATGAACCTCGGGCTGGCCGGCGTCGGCCTGCAGGAGTCGGACAAGGCGCAGCGCATCGTCGCCGCCCTGCAGAAGTTCATCGCCGAGCCCAAGACGCTGCACATCGCGCTGGCCTCGAAGAGCGGGCTTGGCGCCGATTCCACCCCGCTGCTCAACGATCCAAAGGCCCTGCTCGACGCGATGGACGTCGAGGCGAGCGCGAACGATTGAGCGCCCGCCTGCCGGCTTGCGCCGCCGGGACGACCGACTAGATTGCGGCGAGGCCGTCGAACGAGCGTGCCGAGAAATTCGGCGTGCCGAGGCAACCAGGCTTTCCATGACGTTCGTCGACGAACTCGAGGCGCCGACCCGCAAGACCGGGCAGATCAAGGTGCACGGCGAAGCGGCCTTCGCCGGCATGCGGGTGGCCGGCCGGCTGACCGCCGAGGCTCTCGACATGCTGACCGCACATGTGAAGCCCGGCGTCACCACCGAGGAGCTGGACCAGCTCGTGTTCGACTTCGCCGTGGCTCACGGCGCCTATCCCGCGCCGCTCGACTACCGCGGCTACCGCAAGTCGATCTGCACCTCGCTCAACCACGTCGTCTGCCACGGCCTGCCCGACCGCAAGCCGCTGCGCGAGGGCGACATCGTCAACATCGACGTCACGCTCATTGTCGAGGGCTGGCACGGCGATTCCTCGCGCATGTTCCTCGTCGGCGAGGTGCCGCGCAAGGCGCAGCGGCTGGTCGAGGTGACCCACGAGGCGCTCATGCGCGGCATCGCCGCCGTGCGCGAGGGCGCCACGACGGGCGACATCGGTGCCGCCATCCAGGACTACGCCGAGGCCGAGCGCTGCTCGGTGGTGCGCGACTTCTGCGGCCACGGGCTCGGCCGCTTGTTCCACGACGAGCCCAACATCCTGCACTACGGCCGCCGTGGCGAAGGCATCACGCTTAAGGCCGGCATGTTCTTCACCATCGAGCCGATGATCAACCTCGGTCGCCCCCACGTGAAGATCCTGTCCGATGGCTGGACCGCGGTGACCCGCGACCGCTCGCTCTCGGCGCAGTTCGAGCACGCGCTGGGCGTCACCAAGGATGGCTGCGAGGTGTTCACCTATTCGCCGGCCGGGCTGCATGTGCCGCCGTATGCCACTCCTGCCTCCTGAGCTCATGAGCGACGCCGCATCGCCGACGTCGCTTCCTCAAGAGCCCCACTTCGCCGGCCATCGCGAGCGCTTGCGCGAGCGCTTCCGTCGCGGCGGGTCGTCCGCCCTCAACGACTACGAATTCCTCGAGCTGATCCTGTTCCGCGCCATGCCACGGCGCGACGTCAAGCCGATCGCCAAGGCGCTGCTGGCGCGTTTCGGCTCGTTCGCTGAGGTGCTCGCCGCCCGCCCCGAGCGGCTCGACGAGATCGCCGGACTGGGCGATGCCGCGATCACCGAGCTGAAGATCGTCGAGGCGGCGGCCCGTCGGCTGGCGCAATCAACCATCGAGAAGCGCCAAAGTCTCGGCTCGTCCTCCGCCGTGCTCGATTATTGCCGCACGGCAATGGCCTTCATGGATCACGAGGAATTCCGCATCCTCTTCCTCGACAAGAAGAACCAGCTCATCGCCGACGAGGTGCAGGGCGTCGGCACGGTCGACCACGCCCCCGTCTACCCTCGCGAGATCATGCGCCGCTCGCTCGAGCTCGGCGCCACCGCGCTGATCCTGGTGCACAACCATCCCTCGGGCGACCCCAGCCCGTCGACCGCCGACATCGCCATGACCGTGCAGATCGTCAGCCTCGGCAAGGCGCTGGGCGTGGTGGTGCACGACCACCTCGTCATCGGCCGCCAGGGCCACGCCAGCTTCCGAACGCTGAAACTCATCTGATCGCGCCGTCGGCGCGGCAATTCTCGATCCTGCGCTGGCTCGGCGGCGTGGCGCATGCAAAGCGTTAAAGATGCTGGGTCAAGGTGCGAATCGCATGGTCCAAATCCAGCCGCCGAGCCGAGCCGACAAAGGTCTCGCGAGACGGGCGAGACAAGTCGCGTCGGCGGCTCCGCTTCTCGCCTGCGCCCTCGCGCCTGCCTTGTCGCTGTGCGTGCTTCGCCGCGCACCGATGGGGCCCGCGGGCTTCGGCGCACCGATAACCCTCTTCCTCCTCGTCGTGCTGCCGCTGGCCTGCTTCCTCCTGGCCGTCCTGCTATGGCAGGCGCGCAGCCGGATCGCGGCCATGGAGCGCGAACAGGCCGGCGCCAAGGCCGGCTTCGATCCCCTCACGAGCCTGCCGGACCGCCTCGCCTTCGAGCGCGAGCTGGCGAGGGCGATCGAGCGGAGCGACACTGCCAAGCCGGTGGCACTCGTCGCCATCGACGTCGACCGCTTCAAGAATGTCAACGACACCCACGGCCATCAGGCCGGCGACCGCCTGCTGGTCGGCATCGTCGAGCGGATCCGACGGGCCGTGCGCGACGGCGACTGCCTTGCCAGGCTCGGCGGCGACGAGTTCGCGCTGATCCTGGCCGACCCTGGATCCGCGGCCGACTGCGCCGCGACGGCGCACCGCATCCTCGGCGCGATGATCGCGCCCTTCAATCTCGGCTCCGTGCATCTCTATGCCACGCTCTCGCTCGGCATCGCCATGGGACCGCAGGACGGTGCCAGCCTCGCCACCCTCTCGCAGGCCGCCGATCTGGCGCTCTACCGGGCGAAGCACGAAGGCCGCAACCGCTTCGCCTTCTTCGACAAGACGATGGAGCAAAAGCTCCATCTCGGCCAGACGATCGAGGACGACCTGCGCCGCGCGATCGGCGCCGACGAACTATCGATCGCCTACCAGCCGTTGATCGCCGCGAAGGACGGGCGCATCCAGGGCGTGGAGGCGCTGGTGCGCTGGGAGCATCCCTCGCTCGGCCAAATCCCGCCCGAGGATTTTATTCCGCTGGCCGAGAGCCGCGGCCTCATCGTGCCGCTCGGCGAGTGGGTGCTGCGGCAGGCCTGCCTCGACGCCCGGCGCTGGCCCGAACTGCGCATCGCGGTCAACGTGTCACCCGTCCAGTTCCGCCAGCGTGGCTTCGTCGAGCGGGTCGAGGCGATACTCGCCTCCACCGGTATCGACCCGTGCCGCCTCGACCTCGAGCTCACCGAGGGCGTGCTGATCCAGGACGCCGAGCAAGCCGAGACCGTTATCATGGACCTGCGCGCTCTCGGCATCCGAATGGGTCTCGACGATTTCGGCTCGGGCTATTCGTCGATGATCTATCTCCGCCGCTTCGCCTTCGACAAGGTCAAGATCGACCGGGCCTTTCTGCAGACGCTGGAGACCAGCGGCGAGGGCGCGATCATCCTCGAATACATCATCTCGCTTGGCCACGCGCTTGGCCTCAGCGTTACCGCCGAGGGCGTCGAGCAGGAGGAGCAGGTCGCCTTCCTGCGGAAGCTCGGCTGCGACGAGCTGCAGGGCTACTATTTCGCCGCGCCCCTACCCGCCCGGGCAATCGACGAACGAATGTCGCTGGTCGCCTGGAGTCAGCCGGCCGAACCGGCGATGTCCGACCGGAACGCCGCATAGCCTGCGTCAGGGCTAGCTGCCGAGCCTGACCCGCGCCAGCAGGTCGCGCAGCGGGTCGGCGGTCCAAGCTTGCGTGACGAAGTCGTCATGCACGGCTCCTGACACCGACAGCAGCACAGTCTCGCCCGGCACCAGTTCGCGCGGGAGCGCGCGCACGACATGGACCTTCGCGGTGGCGAGATCGTCCGCCAAGGCCGCGTTCGGTCCCGCCGACGCGGGCGAGAAGGCGCTCACGAAGAAGGCGCTGGCGTGCGCGGCCTCGATCCACTCCGCGATTTTCGGCTCTTCGCCAAACAGCGCGTCGAACAGCACCACGCCGCAGATGCGGGAACGGCTCACGCTCGCGTTGTGCAGGCAGAAGGCGGTGGCGAGATAGCCGCCGCTGTAGGCGACGAGGATCACCGGCAGGGTCTGGACGTAGCCCGCCTCGAAGCGACCGCCGGAGCGCTCGGCGAGGTGCTGCGCCGCCTCCTCGAGGTAGGCGTCAAGGAAGCCCGGCTCGTAGAACCGGCCGGGGCTCGAATCCAGCGCGTCAACCGCGAGCTGCGGCGCCACCAGCAACGCGTTCAGCCCGGACGCCTCGACCTGGGCGACGACCTTCTGACGGCGCATCACGTCGCGCGACAGCGTGGCGAGGTTGCCGTGGAAGAACACCACCAGCGCCGCGGGCTTCTCTCGACCAAAACGCCGCGGAACCAAGACGAGCGAACGCGGGTCGTCGTATGTCGGATGCTCGTACAGCTTGCCGCCGCGCGGCGCGAGATGGAAGCGGCCACCCTCGTCCGCGCCGTCGAAGAAGGGCTGGTTCTTCTCCGGCACGAGGCTGTCGGCCGGTACCGGAAACGGCGCGTTCCGGAACGCGACAAGCGCATCGCCGGGATGCCTCGGCTTCTTCACCGAAGCTGCCGCGGCGATCGTCGGCGGAAAATCCGCGACGGCCACGGCCGCGAGGCATCCCACGAGGAAGTCGCGCCTCTCGTCACGATCTGTCGCTGCCATCGATCCGCGTCGCGAGCCATCCAGTTCCGACCTTAGCGCCAGCCGCATGTCGCGTCCTGCGACTTCAACGAACGGTGAACACTGGAACGGTTCTCGGGTGGAGGTCATTTGCAACCAAAGCTCTCGGCATATGGCTGAAGCGGGGAAAATTATGGTCGATGAGATTGAAGACCGGCGCGGCCTGAGTCGCCGCCGGTTCATTAGCGCTTCGGCGGCAGGTGCGACGATCCCGCTGGTGGCGGATCGCTTCGGTGGAACTGCCCAGGCGGCCGTGCCGGTTGCCAAGGCTTCGGCGCTAGTGCCCGTCACGCTCCAGGTCAACGGGCAGAAGCAGGAACTGGCGCTCGACCCGCGCACGACCCTGCTCGACGCGCTTCGCGAGACCATCGGTCTGACCGGGTCGAAGAAGGGCTGCGGGCATGGTCAGTGCGGCGCCTGCACCGTGCACATCGACGGCAAGAGCGTGAACAGCTGCCTGACGCTGGCGCTGGCCGCGCAAGGGCACGCGATCACCACCATCGAGGGGCTGGCCTCGCCGGGCGGCGACCTTCATCCGGTGCAGCAGGCCTTCATCGACAACGACGCTTTCCAGTGCGGCTATTGCACGTCGGGGCAGATCATGTCCGGCGTCGCCTGCATCGCCGGCGGTCACGCCGGCTCCGAGGCTGACATCCGCGAGTTCATGAGCGGCAACCTTTGTCGTTGCGCCGCCTACCCCAACATCGTCGCCGCGATCGTCGACGCCAAGTCGAAGATGGGGGCCTGAGCCGATGCATCCCTTCACTTTCGAGAAGGTCGGCACGTCCGCGGCAGCCGTCGCCGCAGCCGCCAAGGATGCCAGCGGCTCTCATGTGAGCAGCCCGACGCAATACCTCGCCGGCGGCACCACGCTGATCGACCTGATGACGCTCGACGTCATGAACCCGAGCCACCTTGTTGACATCAACCCGCTGAACAACGACCCCGGCGCGAGCCGCATAGAGACGACCGACAAGGGCCTCCGGATCGGAACCCTGGTGCGCATGTCGCAGGCGGCTGAAGATGACACCATCAAGCGCGATTATCCCGTCATCGCCCAGACCATGGCGCTCGCGGCCTCGTCGGGCTTGCGCAACATGGCGAGCCTAGGCGGCAACATGCTGCAGCGCACCCGCTGCTCCTACTTCCGCGACGTGTCCTACACGCAATGCAACAAGCGTACGCCCGGCTCGGGTTGCGCCGCCATGAACGGCGTCAACCGCGAGCTCGCCGTCCTCGGCGTCAGCGACCAGTGCATCGCCTCCTACCCCGGCGACTTCGCGCAGGCGCTGATGGCGCTGGAAGCGGTGCTGGAGGTGCAAG
>CAXTQM010000149.1:0-3757 GCA_964246205.1 uncultured Beijerinckiaceae bacterium
GGTCGGATGAGGGAAGTCGGGCGAGGGTTCGGATGTCGAGGCCATGCCTGATCCGCCCTCATCCGACCCCGCGTTGCGGGGCCACCTTCTCCCGCATGCGGGAGAAGGAAGTGCCCTCTCCCCCATCATCGCAGCTTCAGGGTCGAGAGCCCGATCAGCGCCAGCACGAAGGCGATGATCCAGAAGCGGATGACGATCTGCGATTCGGACCAGCCGAGCTGCTCGAAATGGTGGTGGATCGGCGCCATGCGGAACACGCGCTTGCCGGTCAGCTTGAACGAGGCCACCTGCACGATCACCGAGACGGCCTCGAGCACGAACAGGCCGCCGACGACGACCAGCACGATCTCGTGCTTGACCGCCACGGCGATGGTGCCGAGCAGGCCGCCCAGCGCCAGCGAGCCGGTGTCACCCATGAAGATCTGCGCCGGCGGCGCGTTGAACCAGAGGAAGCCCATGCCAGCGCCGATCAGCGCGCCGCAGACCACGAACAGATCGCCGGCGAAGGGGACGAAGTTGACGCCGAGATATTTGGCGAAGATGGCGTTCCCGACGAGATAGGAGATGACGCCGAACGAGCCGGCGGCGATCATGACAGGCACGATGGCCAAGCCGTCGAGGCCGTCGGTCAGGTTGACGGCGTTGCCGGCGGCGACGATGACGAAGGCGCCGAACACGGGGAAGAACCAGCCGAGATTGGTGATGTAGCCGTTGATTCCCGGGACGGCGATGGCGCCGGAGTAGACCGTGCCGTGCCAGTACATGATCAGGCAGGCGACGAACGCGATCACCCCTTCGAGCAGCAGCCGCGAGCGGCCGGAGAAGCCGGCGTGGGTCTGCCGCGTGACCTTGAGGTAGTCGTCGTAGAAGCCGATGGCGCCGAAGCCGACCATCACCAACAGCGCGACCCAGACGAAATGGTTGTCGAGGTTGGCCCAAAGCAGGGTCGAGACGATGAGCCCGGCGAGGATCATCAGCCCGCCCATCGTCGGCGTGCCCTTCTTCGTGAGCAGGTGCGAGGCCGGCCCGTCGGCGCGGATCGGCTGGCCCTTGCCCTGCTTCAGGCGCAGCGCCGCGATGGTGGCCGGGCCGAAGAAGAACACGAACAGCAGCGCGGTGCCGATGGCGCCGCCGGTGCGGAAGGTGATGTAGCGGAACACGTTGAGCGGCCCCGTGTGGGGCGTCAGATCCGCGAGCCAGGCGAGCATGAGGGGTCCTTACGCGATGGCCGCAGGGGCGGACGCCCCGGCGGCTTCGATGGCCCCGGCATGGTGCCGTTTCAGGGCGCCGACGATCGGGCCCATGCGGCTGCCGTTGGAGCCCTTGATCACGACGACATCGCCGCCGTGTACGCTGTCGACGGCGATCGGCTCCAGCTCGGCGGCCGACGGGCGCCACTCGCACGGCAGGCCGCGCTCGAACAGCGTGCCGGCGAGCGAGCGCATCATCGGGCCGGCGGCGAGCACGAGATCGAATCTCGCCGCGGCGAGGTCGTCGGCCAGGCCGGCGTGGAGCTCCGGCGAGCGATCGCCCAGTTCCAGCATGTCGCCGAGCACCGCGATGCGCCGGCCGCCATCGCCCGGCAGCAGCGTGCCGGCCAGCGCTAGGGCGGCGCCCATCGAGGCGGGGTTGGCATTGTAGCTCTCGTCGATCAGCGTGAACGGGCCGTTCCGCGTCGCGATCAAGGCCCGCTCGCCGCGGCCCTTGCCGGCCTGGAAGAAGGCCATCGCGGAGGCGGCGACGTCGAGATCGGCGCCAACGGCATGGGCGGCGAGCAGCACGGCAAGCGCGTTCTCGGCAAGGTGGCGACCCGGCGCGCCGAGCCGGAAGGTGATCTCGCGACCGACGATGCGTGCGCGGACGATGGAGTGGTTGGCCGCCGGGGTGATCTCGAGCAGCCGCGCGTCGGCGCGCTCGTGGGCGCCGAAGGTCGAGACCAGGCCGGCGGGCGACATCCGCGCGGCCGCGTCGAGCCGCTCGAAATAAGGGCTGTCGCGATTGACGATCGCGACGCCGCCCGGCTCGAGGCCGGAGAAGATCTCGGCCTTGGCGTCGGCGATGGCCTCGACGGATGGGAAGAACTCGAGGTGCACCGGCGAGACGTTGGTGACGATCGCGACGTGCGGGCGCGCCATGGCGACGAGCGGCGTGATCTCGCCGGCGTGGTTCATGCCGATCTCGGCGACGCAGAAGCGCGTCTCCGCCGGCATGCGCGCGAGCGTCAGCGGCACGCCCCAGTGGTTGTTGTAGGAGGCGACCGAGGCGTGGACCGTGCCGGCCGAGGTCAGCGCGACCCGCAGCGCCTCCTTGGTCGAGGTCTTGCCCACCGAGCCCGTCACGGCGATCACCCGGGCTTGGGTGCGCGCGCGAGCCGCTCGCCCGAGGTTTGCCATCGCCGCCAGCACGTCGTCGACGACGTAGAGCGAGCCGGTGCCTGAGAGTGCGTCGGCATGCGCCTCGTCGACCACGCAGGCGTGGGCGCCGGCCGCGAAGGCCTTGTCGACGAAGTCGTGCCCGTCGCTGGCGTCGCCTTTGATGGCGAAGAACAGGTCGCCGGGCTCCAGCGTCCTGGTGTCGATCGACACGCCCGACACCGGCTGCGGCACGCCGCCGGAAACGCGGGCGCGCAGCGGCGCGACGAGGCCGAGACCGCTCCAGAGCGGGGCCGCTTGGGGGCTCATGCGTCGCGCCGGGTCATGGGGCGTGGTTCTGCAAAGCCCGCCGAGCGCAGTCAAGGTCGGAGAAGGGCAGCACGGTGCCACCGACGATCTGCCCGGTCTCGTGGCCCTTGCCGGCGATGACCAGCACGTCGCCGGGCTCCAGCCGGCTCACCGCGGCGAGGATCGCCGTGGCGCGGTCGCCGATCTCGACGATCTCGGCTCCGCCACCGCCGGCGCCGTCGAGGATGGCGCGGCGGATCGCGGCCGGCTCTTCGGAGCGCGGGTTGTCGTCTGTCACGATCACACGATCGGCGGCTCGGGCGGCGATGGCGCCCATGATCGGGCGCTTGCCCCGGTCGCGATCGCCGCCGCAGCCGATGACGACGGCGAGCTTGCCGGTGGTCAGCGGGCGCAGCGTGTCGAGCACCTTCTCCAGCGCGTCGGGCTTGTGGGCATAGTCGACGAAGACCGGGGCGCCGTGCTTGCGGCCGACCAGCTCGAGCCGGCCAGGCGCGCCTTCCAGCGAGGCCAACGCCGCCAGCACCTCCGCCACCGGCGCGCCGGTGGCGATGCACAGGCCGGCGGCGACGAGCGCGTTCTGCACCTGGAACTCGCCGGCGAGCGGCAGGCGCGCCTCGATGCGGTGGCCGTCGGCATCCAGCACCAGCACCGCGGCGAGATCGTCGGGCCGCGCCTCGATCAGGCGAAGGCGGGAGCCCGCACGCCCGACGGTGAACACCGGCAGGCCGCGCGCCTCGCAGGCGGCGATCACCTTGGCGGCGGCGTCGCTGTCGGCGTTGACCACCGCCGGCGCGCCGTCGGGCAGCAGGGTCGTGAACAGCCGGAGTTTAGCCGCTAGATAGGCGTCGAGGTCGGGATGGTAGTCGAGGTGGTCGCGCGAGAGATTGGTGAAGCCGGCGGCGCCGAGGCGGACGCCGTCGAGGCGGCGCTGCTCGATGCCGTGCGACGAGGCTTCGAGCGCGAGATGGGTGACGCCCTCGCTTGCGAGCTCGTCGAGCGTGGCATGCAGGGTCATCGGGTCCGGGGTCGTCAGCGAGCCGTAGGTGCTGCCCGACGGCGCCACGATGCCGACGGTG
>CAXTQM010000149.1:3767-6508 GCA_964246205.1 uncultured Beijerinckiaceae bacterium
ATCGTGCCGAGCGAGGCCGAGGCACGGCCGAGCCGCTGCCAGATCTGCCGGCAGAAGGCGGCGACGGAGGTCTTGCCGCTGGTGCCGGTCACGGCGGCGATGGTGGCTGGCTGGTGCGGGTGGAAGGCGGCGGCGGCGCGTGCCAGCGCCCGGCGCACGTCGTCGACCAGCAGACAGGCCACGCCGGCCGGCAGCACGCCGGGTGGCGCGCGCTCCGCCACGATCGCCGTCGCTCCCCTGGCGATTGCGTCGGCGACGAAGGTGCCCCCGTCGGCCACCGTGCCCGGCACTGCGAAGAAGGCGAAGCCCGGCTTCACGGCGCGGCTGTCGGCGGTCAGGCCGGCGATCGGGATGTCGCCGAGCCCCGAAGGGCAGGGCAAGTCCGGCACCAGGGTCGCGAGCCGGCTCAGTGTTCGCCTCCGGACTTCTGCGGGATGTTGGCCTGTCCATAGCCCATGCGGGCCAGCAGCGGGAAGGGCGTCGTCGGCAGCTGGATCTGCGGCGGCAGGCCGAGCAGCGGCGTCACGCGCTCGATGATCTGGCCGGTGACGACGCCGGAGTTCATCGCCGCGGTGTGGTAGCCGCCGTCACCGGCCACCGCCTGCGGCTCGTCCATCAGCGTGAGGAACAGGTACTTCGGCTTGTCGGCCGGCAGCACCGCCATGAAGGTCGTGAACACCTTGGTATGGTCGTAGTGGCCGTGGACGAGCTTGTCGGCCGTGCCGGTCTTGCCGCCGATGAAATAGCCCGGAATGTTGGCCTTGCGCGCCGAGCCGATCTCGGCGTTGAGGCGCATCAGGTAGCGCAGGCTCTCCGACACTTCGGGGCGCACCACGCGGGGCGCGTCGGCGCGGGCCTCGTCCTCGCTGCGCTTGAGGAAGGTCGGCTTGATGAGCTGCCCGCCGTTGGCGAGCGCGCCCACCGCCATCAGCGCCTGCAGCGGCGCGACGTTGAGGCCCTGGCCGAAGGCGATGGTGATCGTGTTGAGCTCGCCCCAGTGCTTGGGCACCAGCGGCTCGGCCGATTCCGGCAGCTCGGTGCGCAGCCGGGTCAACTGGCCCATCTTGCGCAGGAACGCCTGGTGACCGGTGACGCCGACCATCATCGCCATGCGCGCCGTGCCGATGTTGGAGGAGTGCACGAACACTTCCGGCACGGTCAGCATGCGGTGCGTGGCGTGGAAGTCGTGGATGGTGAAGCGGCCGTAGTGCAGCTCGTTGCGGGCATCCAGCACCGAGCGCAGCGTGACCTTCTGGGTCTCCAGCGCCATGGCGATGGAGATCGCCTTGAAGGTCGAGCCCATCTCGTAGACGCCGACCGAGAGCCGGTTGATGGTGTCGGGCTTCAACGCGTCGGAGGGCTGGTTGGGGTCGAAGTCCGGCAGCGAGGCCATGGCGATGATCTCGCCGGTGTTGACGTCGAGGATCGCCGCGGCGCCGGCCTTGGCGTGGAACTTCTCGACGCCCTTGGCGAGCTCGTCGCGCACGGCGTAGGTGGCGCGCAGGTCGAGCGAGGTGGTCAGCGGCTTGAGGTCGGTCGCGGCGACCTTGAAGCCCATACCGGTCAGGTCCGAATAGCCCTGGGTGTCGATGTATTTTTCCAGCCCCGAGATGCCGACGCCGTCGAGGTTGGCAAAGCCGAGCACGTGCGCCGCGATCGGCCCGTTGGGGTAGACGCGCTTGTTCTCCGGCAGGAAGCCGACGCCGGGCAGGCCGAGGTGGAACACCTCCTGCTGCTCCTTGGGGCTGACCGCGCGCTTGACCCAGACGAAGCCCTTGTTGCCGGCCAGCTTGCGGCGCAGCTCGGACGCGTTGACGTCGGGCAGGGCGGCGGTGAGCAGCTCTGTCGCCTCGTCCTTGTCGACGAGGCGCTTGGGCTCGGCGAAGATGCTCATCACCTTGATGTCGGTCGCCAGCACCTCGCCGTTGCGGTCGAGGATGTCGGGGCGGGCGGCGGCGACCTGGTCGGAGCCGGCGATGCGGACCTTGTCGCCATCCGGCGGCTTCAGGCCGAACATCACGAGCCGCGAGACGATCACGCCGAAGAGCAGCGTGAAGGCGATCGCGACGAGGCGGGTGCGCCCCGGCGTCTTGTCGAGCCGCGGCTCGAACAGGCTGCGCACGAAGCGCCGCCCGTCGGAATGCCGGGGCACGAGGCGGCGCGGATCGAGGCGCGCGCGCGGCGCGGGGGCGGGATGGTCGCTCATCGCTGCGCCTTCTTGACGGGCTTGCCGGAGGAGGGCGTGACGCCCGAGGGCGCGTCGTCGCTCGGCGTGTTGGTGGGCTCGGAGAGGTCGAGGTCCTGCAGCTCGCGGCCGATGGCGTCGACGCGCGGCGCCTTGCCGGGCAGGGCGTCGACCGGCACGATCTGGCCGAGCTGCAGCGGCTGCAGCTGCGTCAGCTTCTCAGCCAGCGCCTGGACGCGCTCGGGCCGGGTCAGGTTGGCCCAGTCGGCCCTGAGCAGGCCGATCTTGTCTTGCTCCTTCTTGATGTCGGCCCTGAGGCTCGCCACCGTCTCGGCGTGGAACATCGTCTTGTACTTGATCGAGTAGGCGTAGATCGCCGAGCCGACCAGCGCCAGGATCGCCACGAGGTTGAGGATGCGGATCATGTCGGCTTCCCGGTCTTGGGCGCGGGGAAATGGGGCAGCAGCGCGAGGGCGCGCAGCGCCGGCTCAACCGCCAGCGCGGGATTTTCGGTGCGCACCCCGACGCGCAGCTTGGCCGAGCGCGCCCGCGGGTT
>CAXTQM010000150.1:0-6478 GCA_964246205.1 uncultured Beijerinckiaceae bacterium
ACCTTCAAGACGGTGCTCGACCTCGCCGGCGCCAAGCCGGACCCCGCCGTGGTGCTCGGCATGCTGTCGCTGATCCTGTGGACGCTGGTGATCGTCACGGCGGTCAAGTACGTCAGCGTGGCGATGCGCGTCGACAACGACGGCGAGGGCGGCATCCTCGCCCTGATGTCGCTGCTCGGCGCCAAGGCCCACAAGCGGCCGTTCATCGTGGCGCTCGGCCTCTTCGGCGCGGCGCTGATCTACGGCGACGGCGCCGTCACCCCGGCGATCTCCGTGCTGTCGGCGCTGGAAGGCCTCGACATGGTGACGCCGGTCTTCAAGCCCTACATCCTGCCGACCGCCGTGGTGATCCTCGTCGGCCTGTTCGCCATCCAGCCGCTCGGCACCCACGTCATCGGCCGCGCCTTCGGCCCGGTCATGGTGGCGTGGTTCGCCGCCATCGCGCTGATGGGTCTCTCGGGCATCGTGCACCACCCCGCCGTCTTCGCCGCGGTGAACCCGCTCTACGGGCTCGACTACCTCTTCCATCACGGCTGGAGCGGCTTCCTGGTGCTCGGCGGGGTGTTCCTCTGCGTCACCGGCGCCGAGGCGCTCTACGCCGACATGGGACACTTCGGCGCCAGGCCGATCCGTCTCGCCTGGTTCGCCATCGTGCTGCCGGCGCTGGTGCTGTGCTACGCCGGGCAGGCGGCGCTGGTGATCGACGGCGCGCCGGTCACCGGCAACATCTTCTACCAGCTGTGCCCGCGCGTGCTGCTGGTGCCGCTGGTGATCCTGGCGACGCTCGCCACGGTCATCGCCAGCCAGTCCATCATCACCGGCGCCTTCTCCATGACGCGGCAGGCGATCATCCTGGGCTGGCTGCCGCGGCTGCGCATCAAGCAGACCTCGGCCGAGGGCTACGGCCAGATCTACGTCGGCGCCGTCAACTGGCTGCTGATGATCGTGACGCTGGGACTGACGGTCGGCTTCGGCAAGTCCGACAACCTCGCCGCCGCCTATGGCATCGCGGTGTCGCTGACGATGCTGATGACCGCCGTGCTGCTGTTCATCGCCATGCGCGAGGTGCTGCGCTGGAACATCGTGGTGGCGGGCGCGGTCTCCGCGCTCTTCGTGTTGGTCGACGCCGCCTTCGTCGCCGCCAACATGGCCAAGATCCTCGACGGCGGCTACGTGCCCCTGCTGCTCGCCGCCGCGATCTACGGCACCATGCTGATCTGGCATCGCGGCGCGACGGCGATGGCGGCGCGGATGAAGGAGTCGGTGGTGCCGATCGACCGGTTCGTGGCGCAGCTGCACAGCCGCTCCATTCCGCGCACGCCCGGCACCGCTGTGTTCCTGACGCGCACGCCGACCGACACGCCGCCGGTCATGGCCTGGCAGGTCAAGCACAACCGGGCGCTGCACGAGCGCTGCCTGATCGTCCACGTCGACGTGCTGTCACGACCCTACCTGCGCGAGGGCGAGCGCCTCGTCATGGAGGAGATCGCGCCCGACATCTGGCGCGGCGAGGCCAGCTACGGCTTCATGGAGCGGCCCGACATCCCGGCGCTGCTGAAGCTTTGCGCCGGGCAGGGCTTCGCCTTCGACCTCGACGACGTCACCTATTACGTCGCCCACGAGACGGTGATCCACCAAGAGGGCGGTGGCGGCATGCCGCTGTGGCAGGAGATGATCTTCGGCCTGATGGAGCGCAACACGGTGCATTACGCCGCCTTCGCACGGCTGCCCAACGACAACGTGGTCGAGATCGGCCGGCAAATCGCCATCTGAGGGCAATCCTCCTCCGCTAAGCGGGGGGAGGATGCACCCCACTTTTTTGCTGCGCCCCCGCCGCCCCGTTGCTATAGGCACCAATCCATCGGCGAGGACGGCGGGCGACGGCGTCCGCCGGCCGCGCGGGCGTGGCGGAACTGGTAGACGCGCTGGTTTTAGGTACCAGTGGTGAAAATCGTGGGGGTTCGAGTCCCTCCGCCCGCACCATCTTCCGCCGAACGCCGACAATAACCCGGGGCGCGAGCCCCGCCGTCACCGAGCGAGACGTCCATGCAAGTCACCCAGATCCACGCCGAAGGCTTGAAGCGCGAGTTCGAGATCGTGCTGCCGGCGCAGGACCTCGCCTCCCGCATGAACGGCCAGCTCGACGAGATGCAGGCCAAGGCCAACATCAAGGGCTTCCGCCCGGGCAAGGTGCCGGTCGGCCACCTCAAGCGCATGTACGGCCGCTCCGTCATGGCCGAGGTGCTGCAGACCGCCATCGGCGAGGCGCGCACCAAGATGATCGAGGAGAACAAGCTGCGCGTCGCCGGCGAACCGAAGTTCGACCTCGAGGGCGGCGACGACGAGAACGTGCTGGAGCGCGCCCTCGAGCTCAAGGGCGATCTCAAGTTCAAGGTGGCGCTCGAGGTGCTGCCCAAGGTCGAGATCGGCGCGCTCGACGACCTCGCCATCGAGAAGCTCGTCGCCGACGTGCCCGACGAGGAGGTCGACCGCTTCATCGCCATGATCGCCGACCAGCAGCGCGCCTACGAGCCCAAGGGCGACGGCGCCGTGGCGGAGAAGGGCGACAAGGTCACGGTCGATTTCGTCGGCAGGATCGACGACGAGACCTTCGAGGGCGGCAGCGGCGAGAGCGTCGACTTGGTGCTCGGCTCGAACTCGTTCATCCCCGGCTTCGAGGACCAGCTCGTCGGCATGGGAGCCGACGACCATCGCACCGTAACCGTGACCTTCCCCGAGGATTACGGCGCCGCCGCGCTCGCCGGCAAGCCGGCGAACTTCGGCGTGACCCTGAAGAGCATCTCGGCGCCGGGCACGCTCAGCATCGACGACGAGTTCGCCAAGGGCTTCGGCGTCGAGGGCCTCGACAAGCTCAAGGAAACGGTGCGCGGCAACATCGAGCGCGAATACGGCAACGCCTCGCGCGCCAAGTGGAAGCGTGGCCTGCTCGACTCGCTCGACAAGCGCTACGATTTCGACCTGCCGCAGGGCTTGGTCGACCAGGAGTTCGGCCAGATCTGGAAGCAGGTCGAGGCGGAGCAGGCGCAGACCAAGAAGAGCTTCGCCGACGAGAACACCACCGAAGAAGCGGCGCGTGCCGACTACCGCAAGATCGCCGAGCGCCGGGTACGGCTCGGTCTGGTGCTGGCCGAGATCGGGGAGGAGGCCGGCGTCAAGGTCACCCAGGAGGAGATGACCCAGGCGCTGATGGAGCGCGTGCGCCAGTACCCCGGCGAGGAGAAGCAGGTCTACGACTTCTTCCGCAACAACCCTCAGATGATGGCGCAGATCCAGGCACCGATCTTCGAGGACAAGGTCGTCGACTTCATCGTGTCCAAGGCCAAGGTCACCGAGCGCAAGGTCTCCAAGGAGGAGCTGACCAAGGTCGACGCCGAGGAGAGTGAGGAGACCGCTGCCGCCTGAGGCGGCGAGGCAGCTTGTCGGGGTAGAACGTGCGCGCGCTCAAGCCGATCGCCACGGGCGACCTGACGCAACTGTCTCCGATCGTCTGGCGCTGCGAGGGCGAGGAGGGCGCCTTCGTCTTCGACGTGGCGGCGGTGCGCCGGCCTTTCGTCGGCTTCTTCCTCAAGGCGGACGGGGCGCATGCCGCGCCCAAGATCAGCTTCGACATGGGCGAGGGCTTCAACGAACTGTCGGCCGTGGTCTTCCGCCGGTTCCCGTTCGGTTTCTACCATATCTCGCTCGCCACGATTGGCGCGGCGCGGCGCATCCGCTTCCGCGCCTGCGAGGGGCAAACCACCTTCCGCTTCCTGGCCTTCGACTGCGGACAGCCGCTGCTCGTCGCGGTGCTGCATTACCTGTTCAACCTGCGCTATCAGAAGATCGGGCTGGTCGCGCCGGCCTCGGGCGGGCAGCGCGGGCCCTGGGCGGCGATCGTCAGCAACGCCCGGCGCATCCGCACCTTCTTCGCCACCGTCTCGGCCGGCGGCGGGCTGCGCGTGCAGCAGGCCGACGACGACGTGCTGGCCCGGTTGCGGCTGGCGCAATCGCTGCAGGCGCAGCCGGTTCGCGCCGCGATGGCGGAGCGGCTTGCCGACCGCACCCTGCCGCTGCTGAGCTTCGTCTCGCCGTTGTACGAGACCAAGCTCGACTACCTGCGCGACCTTGTCGGCTCCTTCATTGCCGAGGAGGCGCCCTACGCTGAACTCGTGCTGGTGGACGACGGCTCGGTTGGCGCGGCGTTCCGCGAGGCCCTGGCCGGCTTCGCCGCGACGCCGGGCGTGCGCATCGTGACCCAGCCGAACAACGGCGGCATCGCGCGCGCCACCAACGCCGGCATCGCGGCGGCGCGCGGAGCATGGCTGAGCTTCATCGACCACGACGACGCTTTCGTGCCCGGCGCCGTCGCGGTCATCGCGCGCGCGATCTCCGAGCACCCGGAGGCGGCGTTTTTCTACACCGACGAGATCGTCACCAACACGACGCTGAAGCCCGTCGGCTCGTTCTGCAAGCCGGCCTACGATTCCGTGCTGCTCTCGGGATTGAACTACATCAACCATTTTTCGGTCTTCAAGCGTGAAAGGCTCGTCGCGCTGGGCGGGCTGCGGCTCGATCGCGAGGGTTCGCAGGACTACGACATGCTGCTGCGCTATCTCGAGGGCGTGGCGCCCGGCGCCGTTGTCCACGTGCCGTTCCTCGCCTACACATGGCGGCGCGGCGAGGAGAGCTATTCCGCGCTGTTCCGCGAGCGCTCGGTCGCCAACGCGCGCGAGGCGCTGCGCGTGACCCTCGCCGACACAGGCCGACGCGCCATCGTCGAGGCGGCGCCGGGAAGCCCCGATCTCCACCGCGTGCGATTTCCCGACGCGCGGCGACCGACGGTGTCGGTGATCATTCCTAATCGCGACAACCTGGCGCTGATCGCCAGGATCGTTCACGACCTCGGGCAACGCACGGCCTATCCGGCGTTGGAAATCGTGATCGTCGACAACGGCTCGACCGACCCCGAGGTGCTCGGCTTCTACGAGGCGAACCGCGGCGAGCGATTCCACGTCGACCTAGTCGCCGAGCCCTTCAACTTCTCGCGCATGTGCAACCGCGGCGCGCGTCTGGCGCGGGGCGAGGCGCTGCTGTTCCTCAACAACGACATCGAGGTGCTCGAGCCGGGCTGGCTCGACGAAATGGTCGAGTGCCTGGAGTTCTCGCAGACCGGCATCGTCGGGGCGCGGCTGCTCTACCCGGACGGCAGCCTGCAGCACGCCGGCGTCATCGTCGGGCTCGGCGAGGCGGCCGGCCATTGGCACATCGCCGAGCCGGCCGACACGCCCGGCCCGATGGGCCGGCTTGCCGTCCGCCAGACCATCGGCGCGGTCACCGGGGCCTGCATGCTGGTGACCCGCGCCTGTTTCGAGGCGCTCGGCGGCTTCGACGAGGTGGCGTTCCCGATAGCCTACAATGACGTCGACCTCTGCGTGCGGGCGCGCCACGCCGGCTTCCGCACGGTGTGGACGCCCTTCGCCACGCTGACACATCACGAATCCGTGTCGCGCGGCAGCGACGCGGAAGGTGAGAATGCCCTGCGCTTCAAGGCCGAGCAGGCCCGGCTGCAGGAGTGCCACGCCACCCGCACTGTCATCGACGAAGCCTTCAGCCCGTTTTACGATCGCCGATATTCGCGGCCGCACCTCATTCTCCCCGACGACTTGCCCGACGCGCGCCCGGCCAGCTTCGGCTAGCGTCCAAGGACGTGCACCCGACCATACAAAACAAATGATTGCCTCATAGCCTTGACGCAGAGTAAGCTTGCTTAGTTGATTCGTACCTTTTCCACTCGCGAGGGGCTGCCTTGGCTTTCGAAATCCTCAAGGTGCGCGCGGAAGGCGATGCCGACGATTCCGCGGTCAAGATCCACCTGTTCCGCAACGCCTCGGGGGTCGTCTGCGGCTGGTACGTCGGGCCTGTGGCTTTGACGCGCCGTGGCGTCCACATGCCCTATTTGCCGCGATCCCAGGAGACGCGGGCCTCGATCGCCGTGGTGCGAGCCCTCGCGGCGGCGAGCGAGCGTCGGACCAACGTTTGCCTGGTCGATCCCGACGATCTTTGGGAGCCGGCGTGGAGCATCGCCTGAGGGTCGCGAACACACCGCCCCCGTAATCCACACCCTGCCGACGCGACCGCGCCGGCGTTGAGTGTGGCCGCGCGGCATGCCACAAAGGGGCTGGCAGCCGGCGCAGCGTAACGGCCCGCAAACCTCTAGTCTTTTTGGACTTTCTCGCATGACCCTGATGGATCACGCGCCTGGCCGCACGTCGCCGCTCGCGCGCGGCGGCCCGGCCGAGTTTCGCGTTTCCCCCCACAATCTCGAGGCGGAGCAGGCGCTGCTCGGCGCCATCCTCATCAACAACGACGCCTTCGACCGCGTCTCCGATTTCCTTCGGCCGGACCATTTCTCCGAGGAGATCCATCGCCGCATCTACGACGTCGCCTCGCAGCTGATCCGCGCCGGCAAGGTGGCGAC
>CAXTQM010000151.1:0-6454 GCA_964246205.1 uncultured Beijerinckiaceae bacterium
AGAACGCTTTCGACCTCGACCGCATCCTCGAACTCGAGCCGGCCTTCCTCGAGACGGAGGACCACGATTGCTCCGGAGACGACTGCGGCCACGAGAGCCATGCGCACGGCCACGACCATACGCATGCGCACGATCATGGCCACAAGCACGACGAACACGGACACGCCGGCCACAACCACAAGGCTCACGGGCACGGCGGTGCCAGGCACTTCCATGACGAGAACATGCATTCCCTGTCGCTGACCATCGACGGCGACGTCGACCCCGAGCTCTTCCTGCCCTGGATCCAGGATTACGTGCAGCGTGAAGGCGGCGATATCCTGCGCTCGAAAGGCATTCTCGCCTTCAAGGGCGAGCCGCGCCGCTTCGTCTATCAGGGTGTCCACATGATGATGGACGGCGACTTGCAGCGCGAGTGGAAGAAGGACGAACACCGCCAGAGCCGGATCGTCTTCATCGGCCGCAAGCTGAAGGAGGACGAGATCCGCAAGGGTTTCATGGCCTGCGCGGCTTGAAGAGATGGTCGATGTCGCACCATCTCTGAGCGAGCATGTCGTCGACTATGCCGTCGGCGAGCCGATCCACGCGGCGGCGTTCCTCGGCCGCGTGCCGGTCCTGGCGCGAGACGACGGCACCGTCGTGCTGGGCGAGCCGGCCTCGGCCCGCATTGTCGCGGCGCATCCCGACGCGACGATCCTGTGCAGCTCACCTTTCGGTGCCCGGCTACTGACCGGAGGCGACGACGGTCGAGTCGTCGCGCTGGCCGGCGACGGCAGTCTCGAGATGCTGCACGACGCCAAGGGCAAGTGGATCGACGCGCTCGCTAGCCGCGCCGACGGTGCGGTCGCCTGGGCCGTCGGCAAGACGGTTACCGCGCGCGACCCCAAGGGAGCCGAGCGGCAGGCCGGCTTCGCCACGACGGCGCGCGGCCTCGCCTTCGCACCCAAGGGCTACCGTATGGCCATCGCCCATTACAACGGCGCCAGCCTGTGGTTCCCCAATTCCGAGGCGCCGCCCGAAGCCTACGCGTGGAAGGGCTCGCATCTTTCAGTGACGTTCTCGCCGGACGCCCGCTTCCTGGTCACCGCGATGCAGGAGAATGCGCTGCACGGCTGGCGCCTGTCCGATCGTGCCGATATGCGCATGAGCGGCTACCCTTCGAAGGTGCGCTCGCTGGCCTGGTCGCCTGACGGCGCCTGGCTCGCCACCTCGGGTGCCGACAGCTGCGTGCTGTGGCCGTTCCGCGACAAGGACGGCCCGATGAAGAAGCCGCCGCTGGAGGTCGCGGTCCGCAAGGCGAAGATCTCCAAAGTCGCCTTCCACCCGAAGTCGCCGTTGCTCGCCATCGGCTACGAAGACGGATGGGTGCTACTCTGCCGCGTCGCCGACGGCACGGAACTGTTGGTGCGCCGGCCGAACGACGCGCGCGAGCCTGTCACGGCGCTGGCCTGGAGCGCGGACGGCGACAGGCTGCTTTTCGGCACCGCAGGCGGTGAGGCGGGGCTGCTCGACATCCCAGTGGATTAGCGCAGCGTACCTCCGAGAGCTTCGCCTTCGCGAGCTTCACCACGGTGTCTCAAAAGCTATGGCGGGATTTCTGGCGACTGTGTAGAGAGGCGGTTTTTCGCGGCCGGAGAGCTAAGATGCCCTATTTCGACAGCAGCGACCAAGAATTCCTTTTGCAGAAGTCGGATCCAATACCCGGCTGGCTGCTGCACTACGCTGCGCGGATCACGATCGCTCTGATGAATTATCAAGACGAAATCGGTGTTTCGGGTTCGTTCATGGAGATCGGGGTCTTCGCTGGGCGATATTTGTCATTGCTCTACAGGGCTGCGAAGCGCAGCGGCGTCGAGATCGTGGGCCTCGATCCGTATATCCATTACACGCCCGAGCAGGTCGCATCCCATCTCGGGGCGGCCGACCCTGAAGACATAACCTGCCTCAAGGGATTTTCCGGCGACTTCAAATCTCCCGAGGTTTTGGCGTCGCTGCGCGCGCCGGCTCGCTTCGTGAGCATCGACGGGTCTCATGATGCCGTCGACGTCCTCTACGATCTCGCACTCGCCGATCAGGTCTTGCATCCGCGCGGCATCGTTGCCTTGGACGATTTTCTCAACACGGAATGTTTGGGCGTCGTGGAAGCCGCCAGCCGCTTTCTCGAGCGCAAACCGCAGCTCGTCCCCTTCCTCTTCACGTCCAACAAACTGTTCTTCGCCCCCTTGCGTGCCGCCCCGCTGTATTACGAGTTCCTCGATCGCTTCGCGGAGGGCGATACGGAGAATGCGCAGAGCGTCGAATTCACCGGCTTGCGAAAGCGGAGCAAATTGCTGAGGCAGACCGACTTCTTTGGCCATTCGGTAATGATCATGTGACCCACCAGCTTGATTGGCAGCCGCAAAGGCAAGACGAGGTGCTATCATATCGGTACCGCCGATCGCACGAAGCCTTGTGGCCGTGCCTCAGTCCTTGCATGCCCGGACGGATGTCATGATCCTGCGCCGCCTTGCCCTCTTCGTCGCGCTGCTCTTCGGCTTCCTCGCCACCCAGGTGCCGGAATTCATGCAGCAGTACCGCCAGCGCCTCGGCGGCGCCATCGACGAACTCGCGTCGGTGGTGTCGCGCTTCGAATCGGACAGCGCCCAGCAAGGCCTGACCGAGAGCGGCGGCATCGATCGCTTGAAATCCAATGCCGATCGCTTCGTGCGCCAGCGCGGCGAACAGGAACAGGACAACGTCGCCCGGTTGCAGAACCTGCGCGAAGCCCAGGCGCAGTTCCGTTCGGACGGACCGCTCGCGCAATACGGTACGCTCGCGACCCACTTCGATGCTCGCATCGCGCGAGGTGCGCTCGGCGACTTCTCGCCCGCGGTGCCGACGACGCCGGAGGGCTTCGTCTTCGGCGTGATCGGCTTCGTCGTCGGTGGAGGCGTGGTGCACATGGCCGGACGGCCGCTGCGTCGCCGCGTGCGACGTGAGCGCGACTTCACTCGTACGGCATGATCCGTCGCCGCTTTGCCACAACGGCTCGGCAAACGGCGGTCCTTCGCCAATCGGGTGAATGGCGACTCGCACGCGGCGGCAGCTTGCCCTTAAGGTGATCGGCGACGGCCTGCACAATGCGGCAGTTCCAAGCGGTTTGGCATGCACGACGTCTTCGACCGACTGGAAAATCGCACTGCCGCGTCTCGCGAAGGCGCGCTGTTCCGCGACCTTCAGCACGTGCTCACCGTGTCGAAGAGTCGGGCTCAGGCGCTGCGTGCGCAGCTCAAGGGAATCGACGTCGCCAAGCTCCGGACGCGCGCCGACCTTCCCCGCGTGCCGCTGCAGCGGCGCGCCGATCTTCTCGCCGCGCAAGCCGACCTGCCGCCTTTCGGCGGCTTTGTGGCGACTCGCGTCGCCGGTCTCGCCCATGTCTTCGGCGATCCAGGCGCGATGGCGACGCCGGCCGGTCGAGCCAAGGACTGGTGGGGCTTGGCACGTGGTTTCTACGCCGCCGGGCTGCGCAAGGGCGCGCTCGTGCTCAACGCCTTCCCGTATGATTTGCTGCCCCACGGTCACATGGCCGATGCCGGCGCGCGCGCACTCGGCTGCCCGGTGCTGCCCGCCGGCGCCGCCGAGCCCACGCGCGTGGTCGAGGCGGCGGCGCGCTTCCGTCCAACCTTCTTCTGCGGTTCTGTCGAGAGCCTCCGCCAAGTCCTCGACGCCAGCGTCGACAGCGGCGCCGACCTGACCAGCCTCACGGCGGCGTTCGTAACCGGCGCGCTGAAATTCGGGCTGCGCCGCGAGTTCGAGCTGCGTGGCTTCGCGTTGCGCCACGCCCTGGTGCTGCCCGAGGTCGGGCTCGTCGGCTACGAGAGCGGGACGACCGAGGGGTTGACGCTAGCTGAGGGTCTGATCCTCGAAGTGATCGACGGTGCCGGCATGCCGGTCAAGCCCGGCTGCGAGGGCGAGATGGTCCTGACGCGGATCAACCTCGATTATCCCTTGCTGCGCTTCGCCACCGGCCTCACCGCCCGCGTGCTCGGCCAGCCCTCGACCTGTGGGCGGACCAACACGCGGCTTATGGTCGCCGCCGAGATGACCGCGTCACACGAAGCCCCGCACATCCACGAAATCCGCGCGCGCCATCCCGATTTGCGCATGCACCTGAGTTTCACCGGCGGTACGCCCCACCTGCGGGTGGAGCACCGTCACGACGAGCCCGGGTTGCGCGCCTTCCTCGGCGCAACGCTGGCGGCGGTCACCCGACGCCCGGGCACAGTGGAAATCGTGCGTCCTGGTACGCTGCCCGACGACGAGGCCGCCGGGACGGCTGCGCATTGAGCGGCGCGCACCGTCCCATCCCCAACGTTCTCTCCATCGCCGGCTCCGATCCGAGCGGCGGCGCCGGACTGCAGGCCGACCTCAAGACCTTCGCCGCGTTCGGCTGCCACGGCATGGCGGCGCCGACCGCGCTGACGGCGCAGAACACCCTCGGCGTGACCGCCGTGCACCTGCCGCCGCCGAACTTCGTCGCACAGCAGATCGCCGCGCTCTTCGCCGACAGCGAAGTCGCGGCGGTGAAGATCGGCATGCTGGGCTCGGCCGCGATCGTCGAGGCCGTCGCCGAAGCCCTCGCCGGCTACGCCGGCCCGCTCGTACTCGATCCGGTGCTGGTGGCGACCAGCGGCGCCGTTCTCGGCGACGACGCCGTGATCGCGGCGATGCGCGCGCAGCTTTTCCCGCGCGCGACCTTGATCACGCCGAACCTCGCCGAGGCGGCGCGCCTGCTCGGCGGCGCAACGCTCGACGACGACGCGGCGATCGAGGCCGCCGCCCGGCGGCTGCGCGGCGGATCGACGGCGTGGCTGATCAAGGGCGGCCACGGAGCCGGCGACATGGCGGTGGACCTGCTGCTCGATGCCGACGGCCTCGCCCGCTTCGCCTCGCCGCGGCAGCCCACCCGCAACACGCACGGCACGGGCTGCACGCTCTCCTCCGCCATCGCCGCCGGCCTCGCCAAGGGTGAGACGCTGCGCACGGCCGTCGCCTCGGCCAAGCACTACCTCGACGCGGCGCTGGCCGGCGCCGACCGCCTCGCCGTTGGCCACGGCCCCGGCCCGCTCGATCATTTCGCCCGCTGGCGCGACGCGTGACGCGCGCGATCATGATCCAGGGCACCGGCTCCGACGTCGGCAAGTCCTTGGTAGTCGCCGGGCTGTGCCGCGCCTTCGCGCAACGTGGGCTTCGCGTTCGCCCGTTCAAGCCGCAGAACATGTCGAACAACGCCGCCGTGGCGGTCGACGGTGGCGAGATCGGCCGCGCCCAGGCAGTCCAGGCGCGCGCCTGCGGCGTGCCGCCCAGCGTGCACATGAACCCGGTGCTGCTAAAGCCGCAGAGCGGCACGGGCTCGCAGATCGTGGTGCAGGGGGTGGTTGCAGGCCAAGCCGAGGCCGCCGCCTACCAGGCTTGGAAGCCGCGTCTGATGCCGGCCGTGCTCGAGAGTTTCGCCCGCCTGAAGGCCGAGGCCGATCTCGTGATCGTCGAGGGCGCCGGCAGTGCCTCCGAGATCAACCTGCGCGCGCGCGACATCGCGAACATGGGTTTCGCCCGTGCCGCCGACGTGCCGGTCGTGCTGGTTGGCGACATCGACCGCGGCGGCGTCATCGCCCAGATCGTGGGCACGAAAATCGTGCTCGATCCGGCCGACGCGGCGATGATCGTCGGTTTTGTTGTCAACCGCTTCCGCGGCGACCCCGCGCTCTTCGCCGACGGCATGACGCTGATTGACGTGCGCACAGGATGGCCCGCGCTAGGCCTTGTACCGCACTGCCCCGCCGCGGCGTTGCTGCCGGCGGAAGATACGCTCGCCCTGCGTGGCTGGCGTCCTGCCGCCGACGGCACGTTGACCATAGCCGTGCCGCTGATGCCCGGCATCTCGAACTTCGACGACCTCGACCCGCTGCGGCAGGAACCGGCAGTGCGCCTCGTCGCCGTGCCACCCGGCGAGACGCTCCCGGTGCAGGCACGCCTGGTGGTGCTACCCGGCTCCAAGACGACGATGGCCGACCTCGCCTTTTTCCGCCGGGAAGGTTGGGACATAGACCTTCATGCCCACGTGCGACGGGGCGGCCACGTCATCGGTCTTTGCGGCGGCTATCAGATGCTGGGCCGCTCGGTGGCCGACCCGCTCGGCGTCGAGGGTTCGCCCGGCCGGGCGGAGGGTCTCGCTCTGCTGCCGGTCGACACGATGCTGACCGGCGAGAAGCGCCTTTCGCCGGTCGAGGGCGAGGCCGACGACGTCCCGTTCTCCGGCTACGAGATGCACATGGGCGAGACCACGGCGGCGGCGCGCCCCTTTGCCCGCTTCGCCGACGGCCGCACCGACGGCGCCGTCTCCGACGACGGCCGCGTTGCCGGCTGCTACGTCCACGGCCTCTTCGCCGACGACCGCCAGCGCGCCGCCCTGCTC
>CAXTQM010000152.1:0-6449 GCA_964246205.1 uncultured Beijerinckiaceae bacterium
TGGTGAAGGACCACTATGCCGCGCTGATCAAGCCCAAGAGCACGACCTTCGCCGGTGTCGAGTCGTCGCCGCACGGGCCGCTGCAGAAGGTAACGGTGGTCGCCTCAGACGGCACCGTCTGGGACGCGATCTATTCGTTCGAGAAAGTTGGCGAGGACTGGCGCATCACCGGCGTCGGGCTCGAAGAAGACAAGAACCAGCAGGCAATCTGATGACGGATACCAAAACCCTTGCCCCCGAGGCATTGCGCGCGCTCGAAGAAGCCAAGCAACGGCGGGCGCATGCTGAAGCAGCTGCGGACACGCGACCCCGAGAAATTTACGGGCGGGGTGGCAAGGAGCCGGTGCGCTACGGCGATTGGGAAGTGAAAGGGCTGGCGTCCGACTTCTGATCGGACGCCGAGGTCTGCGACCTCACGCAGGCAGGGCCGCCTTGGCCTTCTCGACGATCGCGGCGAACGCGACCGGCTCGCGGATCGCTAGGTCGGAAAGCACCTTGCGGTCGATCTCGATGCCGGCGCGGCCGAGGCCGTCGATAAATCGCGAATAGGTCAGGCCCATGTCGCGCACGGCGGCGTTCAGGCGCTGAATCCACAGCGAGCGGAAGGTCCGCTTCTTCACCTTGCGATCGCGCGTCGCGTATTGCATCGAGCGATCGACGGCAGCCTTGGCCGTGCGGATGGTGTTCTTGCGGCGGCCGTAGAAGCCTTTCGCCGCGTCTAGGGTCTTCTTGTGCTTGGCGTGGGCAGCGACGCCGCGTTTTACGCGAGCCATGATGGCAAGTCCTTTCAAGATGGAAAGAGGGCGGAGAAGCGGCTTCAGCCGTTGGGCAGGAAGTACTTCTTGATGTTGTCGCCGTCGGTCTTGAACAGGATGTTGGTGCCGCGCAGGTTGCGAATCTGCTTGTTGCTGCGCTTGATCATGCCGTGGCGCTTGCCGGCCTGAGTGTAGACCACCTTGCCGGTCCCGGTGATCTTGAAGCGCTTGGCGGCGCCCGACTTCGTCTTGAGCTTGGGCATTTCGGTCTCCGTGGGTTTCTGAGGCCCATCTTGGTGTCCGGTCGACGTCAGCACGCCGCCGCGTTTCGCGAGCGAAACGAAAGAACCGCCACGGCAGCCCTTTACGGCCGGGCGGTTCGAGAGGCGCGTTATACGCGAGGACGGCTGGAAATCAAGCACTTGGGTCGGCTCGCGCTCAGTTGTCCTGTTCTGCTTTGATTCTCATGTTCCACGTGAAACTCGTCTCGTTCTGCCGAGGTCTTGACTGGCGATCGAACCGCCCGTCTCCTCCTCCGCTGCGCAAAGAAGGACAGACAAATGCCACTCCTCCGCTTCGATCTCGTTGAGGGTCGAACCGACGCCGAACTCAAGACGCTGCTCGATGCCGCTCACGAGGCTATGCTGGAGGCGATGAATGTCCCGCCGCGCGACCGCTATCAGATCGTCCACGAGCACAAGGCCTCGCGCATGGTGATCGAAGACACGGGGCTCGACATCCCGCGCACCGACAAGATCGTGATGCTGCAGGTCACGAGCCGTCCGCGGAGCGAGGAGGTGAAGGTGAACTTCTATCGCCTGCTGTGCGAGAAGCTCGAAGCGCGCTGCGGGATCGCGCCGACCGACGTCATGGTCAATTTCGTGATCAACAGCGACGCCGACTGGTCATTCGGGCACGGTCGCGCGCAGTTCCTTGTCGGCGATCTGTGATCCTGTTGCGGGCTGCAAGGCGGTTCGTGCACGTCTCGTCGAACCTGCATGCGGCAGCTGCAAACGGGAGTTTACGCCACAGCCGGCAGCCGCGGCAGTCTGATGCGGAACAGCGCGCCGGCGTCCTCGCGATCGGGAGTCAACTCGACGGTGCCTCCATGGGCGCGCACGAGATCCGCAACGATCGCCAACCCGAGACCCGTGCCGCCGGGCCGCGAGGAGTTCTGGAAGGCGGAAAACACCTTGCCGCGGATCGCCGGAGGAATGCCTGGCCCGGTGTCTGAAACCTCGATGGTGGTGATCGTCCCATCGCGCCAGGCGCGCACCTCGACGACCGGCAAGCGCCCGCGATTGGCGCCGGCACGCTCCAGGGCTTCGACCCCATTGCGCATGAGGTTCATTAGGATTCGGAATATCTGCTCTGCGTCGGCGGTCAGCTCGAACCCGTCCGGCACGGCATTCTCGATGCGGACATGTCCGTGGGCGAACGGTGAGACGGTCTCCGCCGCTTCGGCGACCACGGCACGAAGGTCGAGGCGGCGCGGACGCGGCGGCTCGTCGGCGGCGCGCCCATAGGTGAGCGTCGCCTGGCAGAAGCGGATGGCACGATCCAGCGTGGCCACCAGCTTGGGCGCGAGGCGCTGTGCCAGGGGGTCGGGCACGCCGGCGAGGCGGTCCGACAGGATCTGCGCCGACGACAGCATGTTGCGCATGTCGTGGTTGATCTTGGCGACGGCGAGGCCGAGGTCGGCGAGGTGCTTCTTCTGGCCGAGCTCGAGCACCAGCGCCGCCTGCATCACCGCGAGGGCCTGCTCGGCCTGCCCGATCTCGTGCTCACGGCCGGAAGGCGAGATGATGCGGGTCCGGTCGCCGGGGTCGGCGCCGAAATCGACGATCGAGCCGGTCAGCCGGCGCACCGGCCGCAGGATCATGCGGTGGAGCGCCAGGGCCGCCAGCGCGGCGACGATGACCGACACGACGAGCGAATAGACCAGGATGCGTTGGGCGAAGGCGTGCATCGCCTGTAACAGCGGCGCCTCGTCGATCGTGACCTCGAGCACGCTGCCATCAGCCGGAGCGGCGCTGAGGAACGTCAGAACACGGCCGGGTGGCGCCGCCATCGCAGAGAACGCCGCACCGAGCAGCTCGGGCCACGACGAGGTTCGCAGGTCGTAGGTGGCGTCGACAACGTGGGGTGCGCCGCGCGAAGCCAGTACCATGCGGGCACCGTCGCGCTCGACAGCGATCTGTCGGGCACCGGCGCTGCGGAGGAGATCATGCGCCAAAGAGGGCGGCACGCTGCCCGGTGGCAGCCCCTCTAGTGTCATGGCGGCGACAGAGGCGGCGCCAAGGTGGGCGCGCAGCCAGTTGAACCGCATGTTGGCGATCGCCGGCACGAAGATCATGATCTGCGCGACGAGAACGAAGCCGGCGATCAACACGATCAGGCGACCGGCAAGGCCGATCCGCAGACGACCGCGAACCGCATGGCCGACAAGCGCGACGCTTCCGTCACGCGTCGGCAGCACGTCGGCGACGAGGCCTTCACCGGATAAGATCGAGCTGCCTGGAACGAGCATCGGCATCTTGCATGAGCCGCGTTTGCGCCGAACATGGGGCAATGGCATTGACCGGACCCACTAGCTCAACGCCCGGGCAGGGCAGACCCTACGCGGATCTCAGGCCGCTTCGACCTTGTCCTCGTAATCCGTCGCCGCGCCGCGATCGCGCCAAGCATCGAACTCCTGGCGCATGCTCGTCAGCCTTTTGTCGACGGCACCCACGCCCCAAGCGCCGAGCACCAGCTGGTGCGGCGGGTTCTTGGCCTGCGTGATCTCGATCATCAGCTCGCCGGCGCGGCGCGGATCACCGGCCTGCTTGCCGCTGCCGTCCGACGTGCCCTTGAGGCGGGCGCCCGCGGTCTCGGCGTAGTCCTTGATCTTGTTGGGGGTCTGCTTGAGCGAGCGACCGGCCCAATCCGTGCGGAACGGCCCCGGCTCGACGCAGGTGACGTGCATGCCGAGAGGCTCGACCTCCTTGGCCAGCGCGTCCGACCAGCCCTCGACCGCGTGCTTGGACGCCGAATAATAGGCCGATCCCGCGAAGCCGATGAAGCCGGCGACCGAGGTGATGTTGATGATGTGGCCGCTTCTCTGTGCCCGCATGACGGGCAGCACGGCGCGGGTCATCGCGAACAGCCCGAAGACGTTGGCGTCGAACTGGGCGCGGATCTCGTTGTCCTCGCCTTCTTCAATCGCTGCCTGGTAACCGTAGCCGGCATTGTTCACAAGCACGTCGATGCGCCCGAACTTGTCCGTGGCGGCCTTCGTCGCCGCCTCGATCTGGCTGGCATCGGTGACGTCCAGCGAGACCGCGAGCACGTCGGCCTCGTGGCCCTTGACGAGATCGGCGACACGGCTCTTGTCGCGGGCGGTCACCACGGCCTTCCAGCCGCGAGCGACGACGAGTTCGGCGAGTTCGCGGCCGAAGCCGGTGGAGCAGCCGGTGATGAACCAGACGGGATTGGCCTGTGCCATGATGGGAAATCCTTCTCCTGCGAGAGCGGGTCGCCTTGACGATGCGGGCGATGACACCCAAGCTATTCGCGAGGCGGAACGCCGGTGGTCACTGTCGGCGCATGGGGCCAATCGCCAAACCGCAAATCGGTTCGCCGGCAAACGAAGCCCGCACAACGTCGGCATGTCGGACATGATCGTACACCTGCAATGCAGCCCAGGGGTTCCATGAGCGTTCCGCTCCCCCGCATCGGCGTGATCGGAGCCGGCATCGCCGGGCTCACCGCGGCGTACGCCTTCGCCATCGCCGGCTTTCCGGTTGTGTTGCACGAGCGTGCCGCCGGCGCCGGCAGAGGCTGCTCGCATTACGCCGGCGGCATGATCGCCCCGTGGTGCGAGGCCGAAGCTTCCGAGCCCGAGCTGCTCGAGATGGGGCTGTTCGCACTTCGCTATTGGCGCGAGACCGTTCCGGTGGCTTGGACCAACGGCAGTCTGCTAGTGGCGCCCGCGCGCGACCTGCCGGAGCTCGCCCGCTTCGGCCGCGCCACCAGCGAACACGAAACGCTCGATATCGAAGGCGTCGCCGCGCTCGAGCCGGACCTCGCCGGCCGCTTCTCTCGCGCGCTGTTCTTCCCGCGCGAGGCGCATCTCGATCCCCGCGCGGCCACGGCCGAGTTGGCGCGGCGGCTGGCCGCCATGCCGCACGTCGTCGTGCGCGACGGCGTCGACACCGAGCCGGAGGCCTGTGACTGGTTCGTGGACTGTCGCGGCCATGCCGCGCGCGACCGCCTGCCCGACCTGCGCGGCGTCAAGGGCGAGATGGTGGTGCTGTTCACCCGCGACATCGCCTTTTCACGCCCGGTCCAACTGCTGCACCCGCGTGGCCCGGTCTACATCGTGCCGCGCGGCGATGGGCGCTTCATGGTCGGTGCCACCGCCATCGAGAGCGAGGAGCGCGGCCGGGTGCGGGCGAGGGCGCTGCTCGACCTGATCGGGGCGGCCTTCACCATCCACCCTGCCTTCGGCGAAGCCGAGGTGGTGGAGATGGGCTGCGACCTGCGGCCGGCCTTTCCCGACAACATGCCGGAGGTACGCCGCGACGGGCGAAGGCTGTTCATCAACGGTCTGTACCGCCACGGCTTCCTGGTGGCGCCGGCGCTGGCAGCGCGGGCCGTGGCGATGGTCGTTGCCGAGACCGGACTGCCGGATTGGGAGGGCGGCCGTGCGGATCAGCGTCAACGGCAAAGCGCATGAGGTTGCCGCCGATACGCTGTCGGCGCTGCTCGTCGAACTCGATTACGGAGACGCCACCATCGCCACCGCGCTCAACCAAGCTTTCGTGAGGGCGGTCGACCGCGCGGCGACGGTGCTGCGCGACGGCGACGCTGTCGAGATCGTGTCGCCGCGGCAGGGCGGATGATCGCCCATGCGTCGACTCCTGCAATTAGGGTAACGGGAAGGGATTATAAGGTGGCAGGCTCGAGTCGAAGTAGTTGGGAGCGAGCCCGACGCTGTAGGTGTAGGCGTCCAGGGCGCGCAGCGGGAACGGCCGAACCGCGGTCGCGCGAACGATGTGGAAGTAGTAGCCGCGCGGTCCGAGATCTTGCGTGACCTGCACTGGCGTGCCGCGGAGCACCGCGCTGCATCCGAGATAGAGCCCCTTGATGGGATCGTGACGGATCACCGCTGCGGTGTAGGCGGCGAGTTCCTGCGGGCTGGAACAGAACACCTGCGCGGGCGCCGTGGCGATCAAACGGGCGCCGGCCAGTGGTGCATCGGCCCGGCTGGGCACGGCGCCCGATGCGAGCATGGCCGCCACCAGAAAGACGCCCGGGACTGACTTTGCCGGCTTCATCGCACCACCTCGATCGTGCCGCGCGAGCGGCGAACCAGGGGCAGCATAGGGCGGGACCGGCGCGGCGCGAAGGGGCTGCGCGCGCCTAGCCGTATTCTTCCGGAAGGTGTGTCCCGCGCCGCAGCCTAACATAGAGCGCGCCGGCGCCGCCGTGCGGTCGCCCGGCTTCCTCCCAGCCCAGAACCAGCGCGCGGAACTCGGGCAAGCCGAGCCAGAGCGGCACCTGGCGGCGCAGCACACCGGTCGTGCCCTCGCCGAAGCCCCATTCGTCCTCGCGCACACGGCCGCCTTTGCCGGTCACAACCAGTACGACCTTCAAGCCCTGGCGCTGCCCGCGATCCAGGAAGCGGAGCAACGCGACGTGGGCTTCGCC
>CAXTQM010000153.1:0-6438 GCA_964246205.1 uncultured Beijerinckiaceae bacterium
GCTGAGAACCGCCGTCTGCCGCCCCTCCCCCCGCTCAAGCTGTCGGTTCTGGATTCCCCTCAGTTCAAGCGCATCATCGGACCGGCTGAGGAGACCGGCTGAGGAGATCGCTTTCGACGGCGCCGGTCTCAGACAGCTTCGCCGCCCGACCATAGTTCGCCGCGCGCCGCTCGAAGTCGCTTGAGGCCACGGCAGGAAGCCCAGGTACGCCCGAACTACTCCTCCGTCCTCCGCTAGCACGATTTGTTGAATGGAAGATATCGACTCGTGCTACCAGCCGGCCCCGCGCCTTTCGAGGATCGGAGAGATCGACCGTGATGGGCGCAAAGGAGGGTTCGCGTGGGTCAAGGGAACGAAGCGCTGCGCGAGGTCATCGGCCACAGCAAGTCGACGATCATTCAGGACTGGCTCGAGCGGCTCCGCAAGAGCGACGGCGTGATGACCGGACGCATCCGCGAGGGCGAACTCCAGAGCCAGGCCGAAAGCGTGCTGGTCGGTCTCCACGGCAGCCTGTCGGGCGGCGAAGAGGGCGAGGCGGCTTTCCGCTCTCTCGAGGAGACGCTGGCGGAGGTGTCGCGCGAGCGCGCCATGCAGGGTTTCACCCCCACGGATACCGCCATGTTCGTCTTCTCGCTGAAGGAGCCGATCTTCAACGCTCTGACGAACGCCTACAAGGAGAATCCGGCCGCGGTCTCCGCCGGCGTCTGGGAATCCACCGTGCTGATCGACCGGCTCGGCCTGCACACGATGGAGGTTTTCCTCAAGAGCCGCGAGGACGTGATCGGTCGGCAGAGCCAGGAGATCTCCGAGCTTTCCTCCCCGGTCGTGCGGCTGTGGCGCGGCGTCGTCGCGCTGCCGCTGATCGGCACGCTGGACAGCGCCCGCACCAGCGTCGTCATGGAGAACCTGCTCCAGGCCATCGTCGACGAGGAGGCGGCTGTCGCCATCATCGACATTACCGGCGTGCCGACCGTCGACACGCTAACGGCGCAGCACCTGCTCAAGACCGTGTCGGCGGCCAAGCTGATGGGCGCGGAATGTTTCATCTCAGGTATCCGTCCGCAAATCGCCCAGACCATGGTGCATCTCGGCGTCGACCTCAGCGTCACCTCCAAGGCGACGCTGGCCGACGCCTTCGCGCTCGCCCTCAAGCGCCTCGGCCTGGGCGTCGCGGCGGCGAAGCGGGCCTAAGATGGAACGCATCCCCATCCTGAAGGTCGGTTCGATCCTCATCGTCACTATCCAGGTCGATCTGCACGACAAGCTCGCATTGCAGCTCGAGGAGGACCTAGCCGCGAGGATCGTCGCCACCGGCGCGCGCGGCGTGCTGATCGAGATCTCGGCGCTCGATATCGTCGATAGCTTCATCGGCCGCATGCTCGACACGGTCGCTGCCGTGTCGCGGGTGCTCGATGCCGAAACGGTGGTGGTCGGCATGCGGCCTGCCGTCGCGATCACCCTCGTCGAACTCGGCCTGACGCTGCCCGGCATCCGCACGGCGCTCGACGTGGAGCGCGGCATGGCTCTGCTGGCGCAGAGCACCGAAGAGGATGGGGGCGGCTCGAGCATGGAGAGCATCCATGCCGATCCTCAGGAGTGAGACGGCGCAGATCCGCACGGGCGGAGACGTCGTCCGGGTACGTCAGCTCGTGCGCGAACGGGCAATCGAGATCGGACTGAGCCTCGTCGACCAGACCAAGATCATCACCGCGGCCAGCGAGATCGCGCGCAACACGCTCGATTACGGCGGCGGCGGCACCGTCTTGATCGAGGTCGAGCAGTCGGGTCTTCGCCGCGCGGTTCGCCTGACCTTCGACGACCAGGGGCCGGGCATTCCCGACGTCGAGCAGGCGCTGGCCGACCATTTCACGACGGGCGGCGGGCTGGGCCTCGGGCTCGGCGGCGCCCGCCGGCTCTGCAACGAGTTCGAGATCGTCTCGTCGCCCGGTAAGGGCACTCACATCGTTCTGGCGCGGTGGAAATGATCACGGCCGTGCTCCCGATCCAAGAAGCGAGTCAGATCGCCGACGCGCGCCGCCGCGCCGTCGAGCGGGCGCGCAGCCTCTCCCTCGATGAGACCCTGACAGGGCAGCTTTCGATCGTCGTGACCGAGCTCGCGACGAACCTGGTCAAGTTCGGCCGCGACGGCGTGCTGCTGATCGGCAGCTACGAGGACGGGAACGGCGAGGGTATCCAGGTGCTGTCGCTCGATCGCGGGCCTGGCATCGTCGGCGTGGCCCGCTCGCTCGAGGACGGTTTTTCGACGGCAGGCAGTGCGGGCAAGGGACTCGGTGCGGTGCGGCGCTTGTCCCACGACTTTGCCATCGGGTCTTGGCGCAGCGGAACGGCGATCCTGGCGCGCGTCGGCGCCGGTCCGCCGGGCCGCGTCGCGGCGCCGGCCTGGGGTTCGCTCGAGGTTCCGCTGAAGGGCGAGCAGAGTTGCGGCGATGCTATCTGCCTTCGGCGGCTCGCCCACGGCTGGACTGTTCTCGTCGCCGACGGGCTCGGACACGGTGCGCATGCGGCGGACGCCTCGATCGAGGCCGTGCGCCAGTTCCGGCGCGCCGAGACGGAGGCGCCGGCCGTGATCGTCGCGCGCATCCACGAGGGCCTGCGACACACCCGAGGCGCGGCGGTCGCCGTGGCGCGCTACGAGGAGGCCGACGCCACCCTCTCGTTCGCTGGCATCGGCAACATAGCCGCGACCATCGTCGGCGCTCGACAAAGTCAGCATTTGGTGTCGCTGGCGGGAACCGCCGGACACAACGCGCGTAAGATCACGACTTTCGATTACGCATTCCCGGCAGACAGTCTCCTGATCATGCATTCCGACGGCATTTCCAGCTCCTGGTCGCTCGACGCCTATCCCGGCCTGTTCACCGCGCACCCCGGCGTGATCGCTGGCGTGCTCTACCGCGACCACGCGAGGTCGCGCGACGACGCGTCCGTGATCGTCGTTCGCGCCACCGAGGCGAAGTGACCGCCGGCGCATCGAGCTCGGCTTGGCCGATCGCCACGCTTCCGCTGGAAACGGACAATGACGTCGTGCACGTCCGCCAGTGCGCGCGCGTGGTCGCGCGGCACGTCGGCTTCGGCACGCAGGACCAGACGCGCATCGCCACCGCGCTGTCCGAGATCGCGCGAAACGCACTGGGCTATGCCGGCGGCGGCAAGGTCGAGTTCCTCCTCGGCTCCGGTGCCGATGTCAGTCTCGTCCTCAGGATACGCGACCAGGGCAGGGGCATCGCCGACCTCGCAGGCATCCTCGATGGCCGATACGTCTCCCCCACCGGCATGGGGCTGGGGATCAGCGGCGCCAGGCGCCTCATGGATGCGTTCGATATCGAGACCTCCGCGACCGGCACGGTCGTGACCATGGCGAAGGCGGCGCCTGTGGACGCGAACTTGTCGGCGAAATCGGTGCCGGCTATCGCCGACGCCGTGCGCGCGCTGCGCTCCGCCGATCCTGGCAACGCCATGCGCGACCAGAACCGCGACCTCATCGAGAGCCTGGCCAACCTTGCCGAGCGCGAAGAGGAGGCGCTTCGCCTCAACGACGAGCTCGAGAGCACCAATCGCGGCGTCGTCGCCCTTCATGCCGAGCTCGAGCGCCAGGCCGACGAGCTGCGCCGCGCCGGCGAGACGCTGGAGCGGCAGGTCGCCGAACGCACCCGCGAACTCGCCGAGGCCAACGCCCGGCTGCTCGCCGAGGCGGAGATGCGCGAGCGCGTCGAGGGCGATCTCCGGCAGGCGCAGAAGATGGAGGCCGTCGGCCAGCTCACCGGCGGCATCGCGCATGATTTCAACAACCTGCTCACCGGCGTCGTCGGTGCGCTCGACATCATGGGCCGGCGTCTCGAGCAGGGGCGCCACGACAAGCTCGGGTCGTACATCGAGATGGCGTTGGCCTCGGCCAATCGCGCCGCGGCCCTGACCCACCGCCTGCTCGCCTTCGCGCGGCGCCAGCCGCTGGACCCTAAGATCGTAGACGTCAACGCGCTGATCGGCGGCATGGCGGATCTTCTGAAGCGCACCGTCAACGAGCAGATCGAGCTGACGCTCGCGCTCGAAGCCGGGGCTTGGACGACGCTGTGCGATCCGTTTCAGCTCGAGAACGCGATCCTCAATCTCGCCATCAACGCCCGCGACGCCATGCCGGCCGGCGGCTCCATCACCGTGACGACCCGCAACATCACCCTGGACGCGGCCCCGGCGGGTGCGGGGACCGCCGTGCCCGGCGACTACGTGGTGGCGAGCGTCACCGACACCGGCACCGGCATGCCGCCCGACGTGGTGGCGCGGGCGTTCGATCCGTTCTTCACCACCAAGCCGCTTGGCCAGGGCACCGGGCTCGGCCTGTCGATGATCTACGGCTTCGCGCGTCAATCCGAGGGTCACGCCCGCATCGCCAGCGTGCCCGGGCAGGGCACCACCATCGACATCCTGCTGCCGCGCCACGACGGCATGGCGCAGGCCTCGGCGGCGGCGCAGCAGGCGCCGATCGGCGGCGGCCGCGGCGAGACCGTGCTCGTGGTAGAGGACGAGGGCACCGTGCGCGACCTCGTGCTGGAGGCCCTGCGCGAGGCCGGCTACCGGGTCATCCACGCCGTTGACGGCATGGATGGCCTTCGGGTCGGGCGCGCCGCTTCCCGACTCGATCTGCTCGTCACGGACGTCGGCCTGCCCGGCCTCAACGGCCGCCAGGTCGCCGACGGCTTGCGGCAGGATCGGCCTGCCCTCAAGGTGCTGTTCGTCACCGGCTACGCCGAGGGTGCGGCGACGCCGTCCGGTTTCCTCGACGAAGGCATGGCGATCATCACCAAGCCGTTTTTGTTGGACGTGCTGGTTTCGCGCGTGCGCGCGATGCTTGACGGCCCCTGACTGCGACTTTGGCCCCGGCCCGCAACCGCGCGGCAACAGCGCACGCGCATCGCGCGCGGGGCAATTGTTAGCGTAGCGGCAAGTCGCTATAAGGCGATCCGAATTGAGTTTGGCGGGAGCTCAAGACGTGATCGCGAAGCTCATCGACAGCGACTATCGGCCGTCCGATGACGAGCCTTTCATGAACGAGCGGCAGCGCGAATACTTTCGGCGGAAGCTGATCGGTTGGCGCGAGGACCTGCTGCGCGAAAGTCGCGACACGCTTGCCGCGCTGCAAAGCGAGAACGAGAACCATCCCGATATCGCGGATCGCGCGTCCTCCGAGACCGACAGGGCGATCGAACTGCGGGCACGCGACCGTCAGCGCAAGCTCATCTCCAAGATCGAGGCGGCGCTCGGCCGGCTCGAGGACGGCTCCTACGGTTATTGTGAGGAGACCGGCGAGCCGATCTCGCTGAAGCGCCTCGACGCGCGACCGATCGCGACCCTTTCCGTCGAGGCGCAGGAGCGCCATGAGCGCCGCGAGCGCGTCTATCGCGACGCGTGATAAGACGCGCCCGGCGCCGCCGCCCGGCGGCTCGGAGACCTCGATCATGGACATATACGGCTTCTGGCGCTCGCAGGCCACGTTCAGGCTGCGCGTCGCGATGAACCTCAAGGGCATCGCCTATCACGAGATCCCGATCGATCTCGATGCCGGCGAGCAGAACGACGATGCCTTCCGCAAGGTCAATCCGTTGGGTTCGGTGCCGGCATTGATGGTCGACGGAATGCCCCTGACGCAGTCCCTCGCCGTGCTCGAGTACCTCGAAGAGACCTATCCGGAGCCGGCGCTGCTGCCGAAGGACGCGCTCGGACGCGCGCGCGTGCGATCGCTCGCCTCGATCGCGACCAGCGATGCGCATCCGCTCATCGTGCCGCGTATCAAGCGCTACCTCGCCGAGCACGCCGGCTTCGACGCGGCGAAGTGGAAGGCGTGGCAGACCCATTGGTTCTCGGCCGGCTTGCAGGGCTTCGAGGCGCGGCTCGCGGGCGAGGCAGCAACCACGACTTACTGCCATGGCGAGACGCCGACCTTCGCTGACATCTGCCTCGCCGGGCTGTTCGTCGGGGCAGAGGCGTTCTCCATCGAGGTCGAGGGCATCCCCACGGTCAGGCGCATCGTGGAGACCTGCATGAGCAACGCGCCTTTCGAGAAGGCGCGGGCAGTTCACCAGGCCGATTATCCCGGCTGAACGGCCGGCTCAGCCGCGGCCGAGCAGCTTGGCCATTTCCTCCTCGAGCGATTCGAGGGCGTCGGCTTCTCCGTGCTTCGTTTCGGCAGGGGATGTCGCGGCTGGCTCGGGAGGCGGAGGAGCCGGCACCGCCTGTGACTGTGGCGGATGCTCGGCCATCGGCGGAGCCGGTACAGGCGACGGCGAGGTGGGAGGTGCCTCCGCCGCGGGCCGGATTTCGGCGAGTGGCGGCGCGGCCGCATTGTCCGGAGCTCCTGGGCTCGGCATGGCAGCGCCCGCGGCGGCAGGAGCTATCGGCGTTGCGCGGCGCAGAGGACGAATT
>CAXTQM010000154.1:0-6435 GCA_964246205.1 uncultured Beijerinckiaceae bacterium
CGGGCGGCTGCTCGGCCCCGATGGGCGTCAGCGACCAGGAGGCCATGCAGGGCATTGGCGACATGCGGCTGAAGATCGCCGGCGACGTGCAGGCCAACAAGCCGGTCGATGCGACGCTGATGATCAAGCATCCCAACTTCAACGGGATGCAGATGAACCAGGTCACCCGCGAGTATACGCCCGCTCGCTACATCCAGAAGATCGACGTGACCTACGACGACAAGAAGGTGTTCAATCTCGACACCGACATCTCGCTGGCGGCCAATCCGGTCATCACCTTCGAACTGCTGCCGTCGGCGGCCAAGGGCGAGGTGAAGGTCAACGTCAAGGATTCGCGCGCCGGCGACTGGAACAAGACGTTCAACGTGCCCAACGTCAGCAACTGATGCGGTCTGGCGCGCTCCTTTCCGCGGCGTTCGTCGCGGCGTCGGCCCTGATGGGCGCCGCGGCCATGGCCGAGGTTCCGTCGGCGGTGGCGCCGGGGCACGTGCCCGAGCCCGCGGGGCTCTACCAGGGTGCGATGCACGGCTACACGCCGAACACGATCACCGGAGGCACGGTGCTCGATACGGCCCAGCTCGTCGCGCTGATCGACACGCAACATCCGCTGTTGCTCGACGTCTCCGAGAAGGACCGCAAGCCGCCGTCCATGGACAAGGACATGATCTGGCTGCCGAACCATCGCTCCCTCCCCGGCGCGGTGTTTCTGCAAGGCGGCGGCAAGGGCGAACCTGACGTAGGCTACGCCGAGGCCTTCAAGACCAGGGTCGCGGCGCTGGCCGGCGGCGACAAGGCCAAGCCGATCGTGACCTTCTGCCACCCGGATTGCTGGGGCAGCTGGAATGCCGCCAAGCGCCTGATCGAGGACGGCTACACCAAGGTCTACTGGTTCCCGGAAGGGACCGAGGAATGGGAGCAGGCCAACCGCGAGACCCGCGCGGTGAGGCCTGATGCCGACTGGATCGAGACGATGCCCAAAGAGGCGACGCAATAAGGCGCCGCCATATCCGTCAATGCGGCGGTCACGTCAGGAGAAGCCTCATGCATATAGATCGCCGCCAGACGCTGGCTTTCATGGGCCTCGCGTTGATCGCGCTGGCCGTTCCCGCCGGGTTCGTCCGCGCCGCGGTAGCCGAGGACGGCAATGTGCCTCAACCCTTCACCGAGGCCGCGTTCGATGCGGCGCAGAAGGCCGGCAAACCGATCCTCGTCGACACCTACGCCACCTGGTGTCAGATCTGCGCGCGCCAAGCGCCGATCATCGACAAGCTTCGCTCCGAGGCCAAGTTCAAAGACCTTGTGATCTTCCGGGTGAACTTCGACACGCAGAAAGACACCATGCGGAGGCTACACGCCAGCGTGCAGAGCACATTGATCGCGTTCCGCGGCACTAAGGAGGTCGGTCGGTCGACCGGCGAGACCCAGCCCGAATGGGTCGAGGATCTCATGGAGAAGACGCTTCCCGGCGGCAGTAGTGCGAGCTGACTGCCTATTCGTGAGGCGTTAATTCGATTTTAGTGATCTTTCGGCCACGTTGCTCCAATCTGCTCTGGATTAAAGAACCAGTCATCCTAATGGACGTTCTTCTTTCAACGAGGGGGACGAACATGACCAACGAGATGAACGGCGCAGGGCTTCTCCGAATGATTGGCGTGATGGCGATCTGCGTGAGTGCCATATGGATCCTTCAGATTCTCGCTTTCGGCGAAGGCAGCGCCGCCCTGTCGCGCATGACGTGGATCCTAGGGGCGGCGACGATCGCCGGCGCCGGTGCGGGTCTCGTGTTCGTGTCGACAAGCCTGCCGGACAGCGCCGAGGCTTAAGTCCGACTCGAGCGCGCGAACAAAGGTTGCGCGGCGCGTCGCGCTTCGCTAAGTAGAACAGGTGGCGTGGGACCGACCGGTCCCGCGCCCCTTTGTTTTTAGGTCGCGCCCGCCGGTGCGCCGCACCCGGATCAGCGATCGGGCTATGGCCAATCCTTTCGAGTTCGTCCAGGAGGTCCGTAGCGAGGGCGAGAAGGTCACGTGGCCGAATCGCCGCGAGACAGCGATCACCACGGTGCTGGTGATGCTGATGTGCTTGCTGGCCTCCGCCTTCCTTGCGATCACTGATGAGGTCATGCACCTCGCTATCCAATTCATCCTTGGCTTCCGCTAGCAGCCCGGCCAGAACAACCTCCCATGAACAAGCGCTGGTACATCGTCCACGCCCATTCGAACTTCGAAAAGAAGGTCGCCCAGTCGATCCGCGAGCAGGCGGCACAGCGCGGGCTTGAAGAGAAGTTTGACGAGATCCTGGTGCCGACCGAGAACGTCACCGAGGTCCGCAAGGGCCGCAAGGTCTCGGCCGAGCGCAAGTTCTTTCCCGGCTACGTGCTCGTCAAATGCGATCTCTCGGATGACATCTACCACCTGATCAAGAACACGCCGAAGGTCACCGGCTTCCTCGGTGCCGACAAGAAGCCGGTGCCGATCCCCGATGCCGAAGCCGAGCGGATCAAGGGGCAGGTGCAGGACGGTGTCGAGCGCCCCAAGACGACGATCCGCTTCGAGATCGGCGAGAACGTCCGCGTCGCCGATGGCCCGTTCGCCTCCTTTAACGGGACGATCGAGGAGGTCGACGAAGGCCGCTCGCGCGTCAAGGTCGCGGTGTCCATCTTCGGCCGTGCGACGCCGGTCGAGCTCGAGTACACTCAGGTCGAGAAGGTGGCCTGATCGACCAATATGTCTACTATTGGAAGACGAGGACCGCCGCTCTGGCGGGATAATCCCGTGGGAGGCGAGCCAGCGCCGCACCACGATCAGAGGAGTAACCCATGGCGAAGAAGGTCACAGGCTACATCAAGCTTCAGGTGCCGGCGGGGTCAGCAAACCCGTCGCCGCCGATCGGCCCCGCGCTGGGCCAGCGCGGACTGAACATCATGGAGTTCTGCAAGGCGTTTAACGCCAAGACGCAGCAGCTCGAGAAGGGGATGCCGATCCCCGTCATCATCACCGCCTATCAGGACCGCTCCTTCACCTTCGTGATGAAGCAGCCGCCGGTGTCGTACTTCCTGAAGCAGGCCTCCGGCATCAAGTCGGGCTCGGCGACCGTCGGCAAGGGCGACTTCGTCGGCAAGATCTCGAGGACGCAGATCAACGAGATCGCGACGAAGAAGATGCCCGACCTGAACTGTTCGTCGCTGGAAGCCGCCAGCGCGATGATCGAAGGCTCTGCCCGTTCGATGGGCCTCGAGGTGGTGGGGTAGGGACCATGGCTGAGAAGCGACTCAATAAGGCCCGCGAGGGTATCGACCGCATCAAGCTCTATCCCGTCGGCGATGCCGTCGCGATGGTGAAGGAGCGCGCCTCGGCGAAGTTCGACGAGACCGTCGAGATCGCCATGAACCTCGGCGTCGACCCCAAGCATGCCGACCAGATGGTTCGCGGCGTGGTCAATCTGCCAAACGGCACCGGTCGCACGCTGAAGGTCGCGGTGTTCGCCCGCGGCGCCAAGGCCGACGAGGCCAGGGCCGCTGGTGCCGACGTGGTCGGTGCCGAGGATCTGGTGACGACGGTGCAGGGCGGCACGATCGATTTCGATCGCTGCATCGCCACACCCGACATGATGCCGCTCGTCGGGCGCCTGGGCAAGGTGCTCGGCCCGCGCGGCATGATGCCGAACCCCAAAGTCGGCACCGTCACGATGGATGTCACGGCGGCGGTCAAGGCCTCCAAGGGCGGTGCTGTCGAGTTCCGCGTCGAGAAGGCCGGGATCATTCAGGGCAGCGTCGGCAAGGCGTCGTTCGCCACGGAACAGCTTGTGCAGAACATTAATGCCTTCGTCGATGCGGTGTCGAAAGCCAAGCCGGCGGGCGCCAAGGGCACCTACCTGCAGCGCATTGCCATCTCGTCGACGATGGGACCCGGCGTGAAGGTCGATCCATCGAGCGTGGCGGTCGGCGCTCCGGCGTGAGCCGGTTCAAAATGACGGAAACGAAGAATTGCCACTTGGCAAGCGCTTTTTCTGCCGATAGATAGGGGCTTCGGAGCTGGCGACGAGTCGCTCCGGAAAGCACAAAAGAGATATCGCGTTGCGCTTCAGCTTTCTTCGATCGTCTGAATCGTGACGTGATGGAGTGGCCGGAGGGTTCGGGTTTGTCCCGCATCCTGCCCGGCCATGTCCTGTCCTAGACTGCCGGCGGAGACGCCACAGCCTCGCTGAAACGTCTCCTCAATTTTCCCGACGCTGTCCGGTTCCGCCGGTCTGTCGAGGGATGCCAGCATAGACGGGTAAGCCGGATTTAAGCAGGTCGAGTCTCGCGCTCTCCTTGCACGATTTTGGTTCGATCCCCTCTGCCGGGACGGCGCTTGCCGCACCGGGGACAGGTGCCGCGCCGCCGTCCGCCCGCAAGGCGGCCCGGTGGTTCCTGCAACCTGCGGGCTCCTCCTGAGCCCGCGCCAGGAGACGGAAGTCTCCAGGAGACACAAGTGGACAGAGCGGAAAAGAAGGAGGCCGTTGCCACGTTGAACGACGTCTTCAAGACGACGTCCGTCGTGGTGGTGGCCCACTATTCCGGCCTCACCGTGGCCCAAATGCAAAATCTGCGTAAGCGGATGCGCGATGCTGGAGCCAAGGTCGAGGTCGCGAAGAACCGTCTGGTCAAGATCGCTCTCGAAGGGACGCCGAGCGCATCCATATCCGGTCTCATGACCGGCCCGACCCTGATCGCCTATTCGGACGATCCGGTCGCCGCCCCGAAGGCTGCGGTCGCCTTCGCCAAGGATTTCGACAAGCTCGTCATCCTCGGCGGCGCGATGGGTCAAACCGCGCTCGACGTCAACTCGGTCAAGTCGCTGGCGACGATGCCGTCGCTCGATGAACTTCGCGCGAAGATCATCGGCCTCGTGCAGGCACCCGCGACCAAGCTCGCGCAGCTGCAGACGGCTCCAGCCGCCAAGCTCGCGCGCGTCTTTGCCGCCTACGCGGACAAGGACAAGGCGGAAGCCGAAGCCGCCTGATCGCGATCACACCAGACATCCTCCTCAATCGAACCCATCATCGAAGGAACTGACCCATGGCCAATCTCGAAAAGATCGTCGACGACCTCTCCAGCCTGACCGTTCTCGAAGCCGCCGATCTCGCCAAGCTTCTCGAAGAGAAGTGGGGCGTTTCGGCCGCCGCCGCGGTTGCCGGCGCCGGCCCCGCCGCCGGCGGCGCTGCCGCCGCCCCTGTTGAGGAGCAAACCGAGTTCACCGTCGTCCTCGCCGCCATTGGCGACAAGAAGATCGAGGTGATCAAGGAGGTCCGCGCGATCACCGGCCTCGGCCTCAAGGAGGCCAAGGACCTGGTCGAGGGCGCCCCCAAGCCGGTCAAGGAAGGCGTTAACAAGGACGATGCTGCCAAGCTCAAGGCTCAGCTCGAGAAGGCCGGCGCCAAGGTGGAAGTCAAGTAAGGCTCGCCGCTTGCGGCTGACCTCGACATCGACATGCGGACCTTGGTCCGCGTGTCCCGATACGATCCGGAAGGCCTGACGGTCTTTCGGTTTTTCGCGTTCCGGCCTCCGGCGGTCGGATGGAACGACAATGTTCCGACGCGACGATTGCAGAGCGCCGCCCGGAGGCGCGCGGGGTGCCCTACCGCGGGCTCCCGCTAGAGAATGCGAGGAGCATCCATGGCCCAGACCCAGGCGCAGACGTTCAGCAATCGCAAGCGTGTTCGCAAGGTTTTCGGTCATATCGGCGAAGTGGCGGAGATGCCCAACCTCATCGAGGTTCAGAAGGCGTCCTACGACCAGTTCCTTCTCGTCGACTCGCCCGAAGGCGGCCGTCCCGACGAAGGCCTGCAGTCGGTGTTCCTTTCGGTGTTCCCGATCTCCGATTTCGCCGCGACCTCACTGCTCGAATTCGTCAAATACGAGTTCGAGCAACCCAAATTCGACGTGGACGAGTGCCGCCAGCGCGGCATGACCTTCGCCGCACCCCTCAAGGTGACGTTGCGCCTCATCGTATTCGACGTCGATCCCGACACCGGCGCCAAGTCGGTCAAGGACATCAAGGAGCAGGACGTCTACATGGGCGACATGCCGTTCATGACGATGAACGGTACCTTCATCGTCAATGGCACCGAGCGCGTGATCGTGTCCCAGATGCACCGCTCGCCGGGCGTCTTTTTCGACCATGACAAGGGCAAGAGCCATTCGTCGGGCAAGCTGCTGTTCGCCGCCCGCATTATCCCTTATCGCGGCTCCTGGCTCGACATCGAGTTCGACGCCAAGGACATCGTGCACGCCCGCATCGACCGCCGCCGCAAGATCCCGGCGACGTCGCTGCTCTACGCCCTCGGCATGGACGGCGAAGAGATCCTCGCAACTTTCTACAAGACGATCCAGTATGATCGCGTGAAGGACGGCTGGAAGTTCCCCTTCAACGGCGACCGCATGAAGGGCATGAAGGT
>CAXTQM010000155.1:0-6428 GCA_964246205.1 uncultured Beijerinckiaceae bacterium
GTTACTACGGCGGTCATATCAGCGCGGGATCGCGTCATTAACGACGTTTCATAAGCCGACTAGCCGACATTTGTAGTTGCAGATTGAGTTAAGCGCGGAAGGCGGATTTGAAAAAATTGTTGACAAGTCTGAAGATCAAGGCCCTGCGGCGCACACGCGCTGCTTTGACTTGCCGATTATGTCTCGTGTATCCGCGATCATGAAAGCGAGCGCCGCCATCTCCGCTTGGACGTTTCGAATCGTGTTTTGAGAGCGGGCGCATTCCTGCCGCGCCTGCCAAGCGAAAAAACGAGCCAGCAGTCACGCGATCTAAAAGCTTTGCTGCGTTGTACACCCAGGCAATCCAAGCCGCTACCGTCTGAAACGGCGACCTAAGGTACAATGGGCAAACCAGTGCAGGTGCGCGTGGGGCTGGCGGCAGGCGCGCTGCTGGTGATCGAGGCTGGCGGGGTCACCGACCTGCGCGGCCTGCCTTGAACCATCGGCTAGGGCATGCGCGCAACCGTTGGCGTGAGCTTCGTCGGCGGTAAGCATCTGAACGCTCCGGGCTACAGGATGCTGGAGGGCGAGCACGACGACTGGACCGTGGCCCTGTTCGCGTTCGATGCGATGGAGCAGATTCAGCGCTTTTGGGACTCGCCCGATTACGTGTCCGTCAAATCGCTGCGCGAAAACGCCGCCATCCTCGACGTTAGAGCCGTTCCCGGCCTCTGAGAAGGCGCGCTCGAACGCCTGCTCTTCAGCCTGTCCCACGGCCGCTGACGCCTGGCTGGTCGACCCTCAGGTGGATATGGAACGATGCCATCAGCGCGAGCGGTCACGCCTTCTGATGAAGTGTCTCTAGACTGCATTACCTGCAGCCGATGTCGGCTCCGACACACAGTTCGCTCCAAAGCGGACCGTCGCTTCACGGCCAGAACCGGTCATCGCGTGGCAGAAGCCACGATGAGGCGCATTCTGCTCCAATCTGCCGTGCGACCGATCTAATCGGCACGCAACTCGCGGCGGCCCTCGCGCCGATCGAGCACGGCAAGGATGCGATTGGCCTAGAGATTTTCAGCGAACTGCCGCATGGCGTTGCGGCGAGAGCGCTTCGCGCGAGCGCCGAAGGCACGCGACTCATTCGCTATCGCTCAGCCATCTGCATCCTTGCCATGCTCGATCGGCGCGAGGGCCGCCGCGAGTTGCGTGCCGATTAGATCGGTCGCACGGCGCAGCGGGTCCGCGTCGAGGTGAGCGTACCTGGCCGTCGTGGCCGGCTGCGAGTGCCCGAGCAGCTTGCCGACGACGGGCAGCCCCAGGCTCGCTCCCGCCCCGATCGACGCGAACGTGTGCCTGAGGTCGTGGAGGCGCACGCCCTCCAGGCCGGCGTGGCGCTGGATCGCCAGCCAGGGCTTCTTCAGGTCGGCGCGCGGCGTATCGGGCAGCGCTCCGGGCACGACGTAGCGCCCCGACCGACCCGCGGCGCGAAGGAGGGCGACGGCGAGGGCGCTCAGCACGAGGGTCTTCCGGCCGGTCTTGCTGTCGGGCAGGAAGATCATGCCGCGCTCGATGTCGACGTGCTGCCACTGAAGGTGGAGGATCTCGCGCAGGCGTGCGCCCGTGAACAGCAGCAGGCGGAAGGCGAGCACGACCTCTGGCGATAGCAGCGTGCGGCGTGCCTCCGCCGCCGGCAGATGCTTGCTCTCCGGCTTGCCCGACTCCGCCTTCCAGGGCAGGCCGGTGGTCTCCGCGAGGCGGAGAGTCTCGCCGAGACGCTTCAGCTCCTCGGTCGTGAGGTAACGCTCGCGCGCCGACTCGCGGTAGCGCTCCAGGCCGAGCGCGGGATTGGTCCCCCGCGCCACGAGCCCGTGTTTGGCGGCGAAGCCGTACATGCTGCCGATGATGGCGAGCAGCCGGTTGGCCTGGTAGGGCCGTGCGCGCATGGCACCGTGCAGCTGCGCGACATCCGCCGGCGTGATGCTCTCCGCCGCGCGCTTTCCGAGACGAGGCACGACGTGGGCATTGAGGAGGGCGGCGTAGCCCTTAGCCGTGCCGGCCTTGCGCTTGGCTCGGACGTGTTGCTCGACGAAGGCCTCGACGAGCTTGGCCACGCTGATGCCCTCCGCGGCGCGCACCTGCTCCTTGGCGGGATCGCGGCCCGCGGCAACCGCGCCCAGCAGTGTGCGGGCGCGGGCGCGCGCCTCGTCCGGCGTAAGAGGACCATGCCGCCCGATGACGACGAAGCGCTTGGGTGCGCCGGCACCAAGGCCGCGGGGGCGATAGCGCACGATGTAGGTCTTGGTGCCGGTGGGCGCGACGCGCAGCGCGAAACCCCTGAGCTCCGTGTCTCAGACGATGTAGCGGGCCTCTCTGGCGACGGACGCGTCTACCACGCGCTTGGTGAGCTTCGCGGCGTCGTTGGGCACGGCTCTTCCTCAGGGTGTCCACATGGTGACCACGCAAAAGGGATATTAGAGGATCAATGGGGACAACGCCAGCGCCAAAGATCGTTTTGCTGGAGAGACTTAGGTACTATCCGGGACGTTGAAGGACAACGCGGGATAGAAGGGCCTTGAGATTTGTAATCAGTAGGTCGCGGGTTCGATTCCTGCAACCGGCACCAGGCAAGCTAGATATACGTGCCGCCGAATAAGCAGTTCACAAACCACTCCAATTGCCATCAGTGCGACGCGTGCGCCTCGCTATTCTGCGCGTCGGGCTCCTTCAGCCAATGCCGCCGCATCTTGTTGGTGGCGTCGCCGATCAGCGGCGAGCCGTGGCCGAAGCAGGCGAGGTCGTAGTCGTACTCGCAAATTTTCTTCTGGCTCCGGCGTCCCTCGGCCTCGTCCTCGTATCCCACCGGCGAATTCAGGCCGAGAAGGTTGGCGCAGACATCGGCGGCGAAGAGTGCTCGGCGCGGCTCCCAGAGCAGGGCGATCTGCCCGGCGCAATGGCCGGGCAGGTGGATGGCGCGCAGGCCGCCGGCGAGCGGGATGACCTCGTCGCCTTTGACCTTGTGATCGATCTTGGCCGCCGGCACGCTGCCGCCCGGCTTGTAGACCGCGCGATAGAGCAGGCTCGGCACCAGCTCCGGTGCCCGCTTAAGATAGCGGAAGCCGGTGCCCTTCTCGGCGATCGGCGCGTCCTTCTCGTGCATCCAGGTCTGCGCGCCGGTGGCCTGCACGAGGGCGGCAAGGCCGCCGATGTGGTCGGGATGGGCGTGGGTCAGCACGATGTGCTTCACTTCGTCGACTTGGCGCCCGAGGTTGCGGATGCCGTCGAAGATCGCGTTCTGCTTGTCGGGGAAGCCGGCATCGATCAGCACGAGCCCGTCGGTGCCGCCGTCGAGCATGTAGACGTGCACGCCGCCCGACGAGATCATGCCGACCCCGTGCCAGATGTGCTTGGCCATTCTCAGCGCCTCCCGATGCGCGGCGACTTCGCGCCCCGGCTCGGTTCGTAGCGCACCAGCGCGGCGATGGCGACCGCCGCCAGTCCCGCGAACCCGGCAAGGACGACGTGGCGATGGTAGTCGGTGAACATTTCCCACGAACCGTCCTTCGAGCGGAAGTCGAAGCGGCCGTGCGAGCCGTAGGGGCCATCGACCGTGTGAAACAGGTTGACGCCTTGGCCCTCGGGGATCTTGGCTTTGGCCATCTGGCTCGAATAGCCGTATTTCGCGAGATAGTGGTCGATAACGCCCGGCGCGATCTTATTGGCCATGATCGCCTTCACCGTCGGCCAGCCGACCCAGATTTCGCGGCGCTTGTTGAAGGCGGCGAAGACGATCGCCTTGGCCGGCACCTCCGGCTCGAAGATCGGCGGCACGGGCTGGGCGCGGTGGCCCATCTTGTTCAACGCCCAGTCGAACTGCGGGGTGTTGACCGCCGGCAAGTGGACCATGGTCAGGTGTATGTTAAGCTTGTCGTGGATCAGCTCGGAGCGCAGCGCGTCGGTGAAGCCGCGCACGGCGTACTTGCCGCCGCAATAGGGCGATTGCAGCGGTACCGCGCGATAGGACAGCGCCGAGCCGACGTTGACGATCGTGCCGCGGTTGCGCGGCGTCATCCGCTTCAGCGCGATCATGGTGCCGTAAACCTGGCCGAGGTAGGTGACCTCGGTGCTGCGCTTGAACTCCTCAGGAGTGATCTTCGCGACGGGCGAGAACACGGTCGACATGGCGACGTTGATCCACTTGTCGATCGGCCCGAGCGCCTCCTCGATGGAGGTGGCCGCATCGTCGAGCGCCTTGGCGTCGGCGACGTCGGCAATGGCTGTGTGGCAGGTGCCGCCCATGGCCTCGATCTCGGCCTTGAGCGAGGCCAACCGGCCCTCGTTGCGCGAGATCGCACCGACGTGGCAGCCTTTCCGGGCGAAGGCCATTGCGGTGGCGCGGGCGACGCCTGCGGAGGCTCCCGTGATGGCAACGACGGTCGGCATGGGGTGTGTTCCTGATCGGGTGGCTGCGTCGCCAACGGCAGCATCGCAGGATCGTTCAGGCCGGCTGCAGGCCCTCGACCCGCTCGACCAGCGTTTCGAGCCAGCCCCGCGCCTTGGCGAACTCCTCCCAAGGAGGCTGGCCGATGGGGAAGTGCATGGCCATGACGACGCTCACGATGGCGTTCAGGTGCATGAGACACTCGCGCGTCTCGTGCGAGGGCGCTTCGCCCCGGGTTTTCTCGATTAGCTCCTCTCGGAACGGCGCGAGGCACCGGGTCAGGGCTGACAGCTCGTGATCGTCCTTCGTCGGCTTCTGCTCCAGGATTCGCGCGAAATGCTGGAGCGACCGTCGCCCGGGATGCGGCTCAGGCATCTACCGTCTCCCTGCGCTTGGCGATCACGCGGCGGCCCGGCCGGATGTCGCAGGTGATCGCCTTGGTCGTGTGGATGGAGCAGTTCGGATCGCCTGTGATGGCGAGCAGAACGTTGGCGATGTCGCCTTTGGCATAGCCCATCCAGCCGAACACGTAGGGCATGCCGATCTGGTGCACCGTCTTTCCTCCGATGGTGAATGGACGCGAACGCTCCGTCACCATGGCCTTGACCTCGATCTCGCCGCGCAGCGTTGTCAGCGTGGTCCAGCTCAGATGCTCGATGCCAAGCTGCCCGGCCAGTTCCGGCGACACCTCGACAAAGGCCTCGGGTTGCAGCTCGGCAGTGTGCGGCATGACCCGTGTCGGGATGCCGCCGCAGTGCAGCTCGGTCAGCCGGTAAGTCGAGAACACGTAGGGGAAGCGCGGGTCTCCCATGCCGTGCAGCTCGTTGCCGGGACGCTGCCACTTGTGGGCGGCCGGGTTGGTCTGCCGGTTGGGGTGAAGCTGGTTCGGCACGGGGCTCTCGATCGGCTCGTAGTGCGTCGGCAGTGGACCGTCCTTCAGGCCAGACGGCACGAACAGCATGCACTGGCCGTCGGCCTCCATGATGAACGGCTTGTCGCCGCCGAGCGCATCCATGCCCTGCGGCTCGCTCGCCCAATCCGGCCGGTAGCTCGGCTTCTTGGTCGGCTCGAAGTCCGGCACGTCGGTGCCGGCCCATTTCGCCTGGGCCTCGTCCCACCACACCAGCTTCTTCTTCTCCGACCACGGCACCCCCTCGGGATCGGCCGAGGCGCGGTTGTAGAGCGTGCGCCGGTTGGACGGCCAAGCAAAGGCCCATTCCTGGTGGTTGGTGTGGGTCTCCGCCGTGTCCGGCTTGCGCGACCGTGCCCGATTGTGACCCTCGCTCGGGTAGACGCCGCAATACATCCAGCCGCCGCAGGCGGTGGAGCCGTCGTCCTTCAGGTCCTTGTAGGTGGCGACCTGTTTGCCGCTGGCGACATCGTAGCCGTTGATCTCCATGAGGACCGCCTCGGCGTCGGGCTCCTGCTTCGGGCCGGAAACGGGATAGTCCCAGGTCAAGGAGAGGATAGCCTGGTCGCGCGGCTCGGTGCTCCCGGCGTAGAGCTGCCTCAGCCGCAAGCCCAAGTGATAGATGAACCACATGTCTGCACGACTGTCGCCGGGCGCCTCGCAGACCTTGTCGTGCCATTGCACCATGCGGCTGGTGTTGGTGACCGTACCGTCCTTCTCGCCGGGCAGCGCGACCGGGAGAAAGAACATCTCCGTGCCGATGTCCTCGACCTTCAGCTCGCCTTTCTCGTGCAGCCGGCTGTCCTTCCAGAAGTTGGCCGTCTCCGTCAGCGCGAAGTCGCGCACGACCATCCATTCGAGCTTGGCGAAACCGCGCGCGACGAGGTCCGAGTTGACTGCGCCGACGATCGGGTTCTGCCCGAAGATGAACTGCCCCTTCACGATGCCGTCGGCCATCGCCATCGTCATCGGCTCCTGCGAGCTGTCGCCGACGAGCTTGGGCAGGAACTGGTAGCCGTACTCGTTGTCGGGCGTAGCGGCGTCGCCGTACCAGGCCTTGAGCAGGCTCACCATGTACTTCGGGAAGTTGTGCCACCA
>CAXTQM010000156.1:0-6364 GCA_964246205.1 uncultured Beijerinckiaceae bacterium
ACGCTTCCGGTCTCGCTGCGGCGGCGGCGGTGATCAGGGGTTGGGGTCGCGTCGCTGCAGCCGGCGGCACCACGATCGAAGGCGTCATTTCGGCACGCGGCGCGGCCGACATACCCGCCTCCGGCATCTTGCGTCGGCGTCGCGGCAGCATGGCCAGCCCGAACACGGCCAACCCGGCTCCGCCGGCGACCAACGCGCGCTGCCACGGGCCGAAGCCGACCGCGGTCGCTGGGACCGCCGCTGGGGCGACGAGACGGAACGGCAAGTCGTACGGGCCGGCGACGACGGGCGCCGCTTCGGCGCGGGCGAGCGCGGCGTCGGCGAGGCGAACGGCGGCCCTAGCGGCGTCGGCGGATTTGTTCGGGTGGGCGGTCGCGGCGGACTTGCGCAGCAGGGCCTCCCTGCTGCGTGCGACGCTGGCGTCGCTTGCCGCGGCGCGCTCGATCTTCTGCCATTCCGCAGTGAGGCTCGCCGAGGCACGGGTGACGCCGTCGCGCAGGGCGATCACGGTAGTATGGCGCTCGCCGAGGGTCTCGGATGCCTTGTCGAGCTGCTTCTTCAGGTCCCAGTAGGTCTGCTGCAGCGTCGCCGCGCTTTGCGGCAGCTCGCGCCCGGCGCCCAGCGGCGGCGAGCCGGCCGCGATCACGGCGTGCACGGCGGTGAGCCGCGCCTCGGCGGTCCGCGTTGCCGCTGCGGCGGAGACGATCGTCTCCGAGGGATCGTTCTCGGACGCGCCGAGCGCGGCCAACCGCGCGTGGGCCTGCCGGGATGCGGTGCGCAGCATTTCGAGGGTGGAGGTGGCGGAGGACTCACGATGCCTCGCCAGCGCGGCGGCACCCGTTTCTTCCTCGAAAACCAGCGCGTCGCCGACCGCGGTCGCGATCCGAGCGGCGCGAACGGGATCCTCCGACCTGGCGACGATCTCGACGAGACCGTCGTCGGCTCGCGCGCTCACTACCGCCCCGAGCGCCTCGGTCAGCCGCGCGACCGCGCCCGTGGCGCCGGCGAGCCCTGCCGCCACCTTGATCTTGTCGGCGAAGGCCGGGGCCGGCGCGGGCACGTCCGTCCCGTTCAGGGACGCCGCGGCGCGCTGAACGACCGGCTTCGACACAGCGAAATCCGCGGCGGAGCGCGCCGCGGCGAGCCGAAGGGCGGTCGACGGCTCGTCGATCGCGACGATCGCGCTCGCCCGGAAGACGAAGGTCGGCAGTGATATCGCCGCAGCGGCAGCCATGGACAGGGCCAGAACAGACGCTGTCGCAAACCGGCAGTTCGACACCGAAGCCTTTGTTTTCAGCTTCATTGCGGTGTTCATCCTAAGCCGCACCAGAATGCTCGAAGACCTCTCGGAAATGATTAACCATAAAGTCTTACCGAACCGTCACCGGCGCTGCCTCCCGTTGAGCCGGCCCATGCCTTGCGAATGCCTAACGAAAGGTTAACAGCACCATCGAGCCTGTCCCTTTATGAAACGAACACGACGGAGTTGACGCTGACCGCGCAGCATTTCGACACCGCCTTTCGCCGTCGCCGTGCGTCCATGTCCTGGTTCGAATGGGCGGCGCGGCGCCGCACGACGGCGTTCCTGCGCGCACGTTTTGCCGTGCTCGCCGCCGTCGGCGACTTCCTGGTGGTGTTGGCGAGCGTCGTCGCAGCGGGCACAGCCTACCATGCCGGCTGGCTTCACGTCTCCGGCTTGGCCGCGACGTTCGTGGAGTCCGGACTTCTGCTCGCTTCGCTGTTCGTCCTGATGAACGCGCTGCGCTCCGAATACGAGATGATCAACTATCTCGGCTTCGCCGGCCATGCACGGCGTGTGTTGTTCGTCTGGAATATGACGTTCCTGACGGCGCTGGTCCTGGTGTTCGCCCTTAAGGAATCGGCGTCCGTCTCGCGCGCCACCACAGTCCTGACCTACCTCGCGGGCTACGCCGCGATCGTCGTGCTTCGCGGCCTCATCACCGCCCGCATCAAGCGAAGCGCCGGACGTGGCGCGCTGTGCGTGCTCCGGATCGTCCTGGTCGGCAGCGAGGCCGACCTTCGCGCCTTCACTGCCACGCACAAGCCATGGACCGTCGGCGTCGACGTCATCGCCTCGGCGGTGCTGCGCGGCGCCGAGACCCTCACCGAGGATCTTGCGCTGGCCGCCGCCTCGTCACGCGTGCTGCGCCCGGACGACATTTTCATCCTGACGCCCTGGACCGACAACGACACGATCGAGGCGGCGCTCGCAGCCTTCATGAACGTGCCGGCGGCGATCCACCTCGGGCCGCAGCCGGTGCTCGATCGCTTCACCAAGGCGAACGTTCACCGCATCGGCACCATCGCCAGCCTGCATCTCGTCCGCCATCCGCTTTCGCTGACCGAGACGACGACCAAGCGCGTCTTCGACATCGTCGCGTCCGCCGGGATGCTCGTTCTGCTGACACCCGTGTTCATCGCCGCGGCGCTGGCGATCAAGCTCGACAGTCGCGGACCGGTGTTCTTCGCGCAGCGTCGCTACGGCTTCAACCAGCAGACCTTCCGCATCCTGAAGTTCCGCTCGATGTGCGTCGCAGAGGACGATCGCGGCGTCCGTGGCGCGACGCGCGGCGATGCCCGGGTGACGCGCATCGGGCGCCTCCTGCGGCGCACCAGCATCGACGAACTGCCGCAGCTCCTCAATGTGCTCCGGGGCGAGATGTCCCTCGTTGGGCCGAGACCGCACGCGCTCTCGCACAACCAGCAATACGAGCGCACGATCGCGGACTACGCGCGGCGTCACAACGTCAAGCCGGGGATCACCGGCTGGGCGCAGGTTCACGGGCTGCGCGGCGAGATCGTCTCCGAGGACATCTTGCGCGAGCGCGTCGAGCACGACCTGTACTACATCGACAACTGGACCTTCGGCCTCGACCTCCAAATCCTCGGGCGCACCGCGCTGTCGCCGAAGGTCTTCGCCAATGCGTACTGAGCCTAGGATCTCAGGAGACGTCCCGCCGACTGCAGCGTCGGCGCTGCCGAAGCGGGTCGACAGGACTGCGGCGGTCAACGGTTGGCGCGGACCCGGTGCGATCGCCATTGCGCTCGCCCATATCGGCATCGCGACAGATGCCATCTCGTCCCGCTACATCTTCCCGCTGGCGCTTCTCGTAGACCTGTTCTTCGTCATCAGCGGTCTCGTCATCGCACAGGCTTACGCGACGAAGCTCACGAGGGCCTCAAACATTCCCGAATACGTGATCCGCCGCTTCGGCCGGATCTGGCCGATGCAGGCGGCGACCCTCGCCGTCCTCGTCGGATACGAGGCTCTCAAGGCCCTGCTCGAGGCGCTCGGCCTGGCGCATTTTTCCTCGCCGGCTTTCTCGCGGGACGGCATATCGACGTTGAGCTCCATCCCGACCAATCTGCTGCTGGTGCAATCGCTCGGCCTGCATGATCGTTGGACTTGGAACTATCCGAGCTGGAGCCTGAGCGTCGAGTTCGTCACCTACATCGCCTTCGCCCTGTTCTGTCTTTTCACGCCGCACCTGCGCCGCGCTCTCAGCATCGCGACCGTCGCGGCTTCGATCGCGGTTCTGGTGCTCGTCGCGCCCTATGGCATGTTCTCCACCTTCGACTACGGCATCTTCCGTTGCCTCGCCGGCTTCTTCGCCGGCACGCTCTGCTTCGAAACTGCCGAGCGCTGGCCGCTGCCGCGCGTGCGCTATCCGACACTCGTCGAGGTCGCCGCGGTCGCCTTGATCGGGTTCTGGCTCTGCACCGCCGCCTACAGCCTGTTCGGCTTCGCCGCGCCGGTGCTGTTCGGGCTGTTCGTGCTGGTCTTCCTCGGAGAGGGCGGCCTGGTCTCGCGACTGCTAAAAAGTCGCGTCCTGCAGGTTCTCGCCGACCTCTCCTTCAGTATCTACATGGTCCATTCGCTGGTGCTGACCGCGCTGCTGGCCTTCGCTCACGCGCTGGGAAAGGTCGAGGGCGTGTCGCTGTTCAAGGCGATGCCCAATCCCTTTGCCGACCGTCCCGGTGCGCACGCGACCGTCGATCTCCTGCATGTCGACGGTTTCGGCAAGGCGGTCCTGATCCTGGTCCTGTACCTGGCTGGGGTCGCGGCGGCGGCAATCGCCGCCTATCACCTCGTGGAGGTGCCTGGGCGCGAGCTGTTCAACCGATTAGCCAAGCGATTGTCCGAGCTGGTCGCTTCGGGACATCGTCAGAGGCCGGCCTTGAGCTCGATCGAGCCCTCGCCGTGATCAACGGTTTCGACCCGTGCGGCTCCGCTGCATCCTCCACCTTGGCTCGGCCCAGCTACGCTGGACCCGACGCCCGCGATATGCTTGCGGTCGGCGCACTGCTCGCGACTTTCGTGGCCGTTGTCGGCCTTTTCGCCGTGTCGCCGATCGCCTTGGAAGCGGGGGGCATCCCCTACATCGAGACGGGTGGCGGCTTCTTCTCGAAATTCCATCCGGCGACATCGATCATCTTCGCGGCTTTCGTGATGCGTTGCCTCGCTGCCCGGCGGCCGGTGCATCTCGCATGGCGGCTGTTGACGGACGACACCGGGGTCCTGCTCATGCTGGCGGCGGTCGTCGTAGCTGCGATCTTCGCGGCCCTCGTCGACAAGACCCCGATCACGCCGCTCGTCGATACCTTCATTCTCCCGGTGCTCGTCTTCGTGCTGCTGCGCGACCTCGATCGCAGCGCCGCGACCTGGCTCGCGGCGCTCGTCGCCTTGGTGCTCTTAGCCAATGCAGGTCTCGCCGTCGTCGAGCTGCTGAAAGGCTTTCACCTGATCCACGCGGAGGCACCGCAGGATGCCACCGACGATCCGACGAAAGCCAACCTGATGTTCAGCTGGCAGGCCAACCTGGCCCACGACTGGCGCGCGGAGGCGCTGCTCGGGCACCCGCTGGTCAACGGCGTTGTGGTGGGCGGCATCGTGATCTGCCTCGCCGCGCCGGGCGCCGCCTGGGTCCCGCTCGTTCCGCGCGTCTGCCTCCTGATGACGCAGGCTCTGTCGCTGTTCTGCTTCGGGGCCCGCACGGCGCTGGTGGTCTCATTTCTTCTTTCCGCCTGGCTGATCGCGCAGCAGGCCGTGGCGGCGATCGGGCGCGGCGCACGGCTCACGCCGCGGCGGGTCGCACCCGCCGCGCTCGCCGTTGGCTTGCTCGTGATCGTCTCGAGCATCCTCGTCTACAGCGGTCTGCTGGATCGCACGCTTGACCGCTTCAGCAACGATGCCGGCAGCGCCACCACGAGGGTGACGATGTTCCAGCTCTTCGCCCCGATCTCGCTGACGGATCTCGTCCTGCATCCGGACAAGGATCTCGTCGCCACGCTGCAGAGGGTCTACGGGCTCGAATTCGGCATCGAGAGCAGCTGGATCGGCCTGGTGCTGACCTACGGTCTCATCGTCGCCGCCATGATCGCGGCCGGCTTCCTGGCTTTCTGGAGATCGATCCTGCGTGTCGCCGGAGCTGGCGGCTTCGTCGTGTTCCTCTTCAATCTCATCATCGTCAGTGTGACCGCCAGTCTCTCGGGCAAGACGACCACGCTCGCCATGGCGGTCGCTCTCGTCGTCCTGTTCCTGCGTCGCGACACCACCGCCGACCTCCGGCGCGGTGCGTTTGTGAAGAGTAACGTCCATGACAACGCGTGATACCTACCGCGACGTGCGTCAAACGCCTTTGAGGGACAGCCGGACGCGGCCGGCGAGGACGGCGGCGCCAGGCTTCCTCGCCATCATACGACGCCGCAAGCTTTTGATCCTCTTCTCGATCCTGGCCTGCCTCGGGCTCGGCATCGCCTATGTCGCGGTGACCCCGCAGCGGTATGCCGCCACCGCCGCCATGCTGATTGACCCGCGGCTGGGCAAAACGGTCGGCAGCGACCCCAACGTGCCGGGCTTCGTCGCCGACACCGCAGCCATCGACAGCCAGATCAAGCTCTTCACGTCGCAGACCGTGCTGTCGCGCGTGGCGAAGCAGACCGACCTCAAGGAGGATCCGGAGTTCGACGGCACGCAGCGCAGCCTGCTGCAGCGCATCCTCCATCCCAACCCGACGATGCAGGACGGCGTCGACCTCAAGGCGCTGGAGGACGCGATCACCATCAAGCGGCCGGAGCGCACCTATGTCGTCCAGATCGACGTGCTCGCCCGCGATGCCGGGAAAGCGGCGGCGATCGCCAATGCCGTGACCCAGGCTTACATCGACGACCAAGTCTCCTCGCGCGTCGGCTCCACCAAGGAGGATACGCAGTACGTCAGCGACAAGCTCGACAAGCTGTCGACTCAGATTCGTGATCTCGACACCAGAATCGAGGCCTACAAGGCCAAGAACAAGATCGTCGAAAGCGCCGGGCTGCGCTCCAACGAGCAGCAGATCACCGA
>CAXTQM010000157.1:0-6332 GCA_964246205.1 uncultured Beijerinckiaceae bacterium
TCGGCAAGAGGAACATGCCGGAGAACGGGAGCCTGCCGACGACCGAGCCGCGGCGGTTCGGACCGACCGCGAACCCGTGGGCGCTCGATCGGACCTCGGGTGGCTCCAGCGGCGGCTCGGCCGCGGCGGCAACGACGTCGAGACCGGCGTCAGGACGCTGCTCGATCGGTTGCCGACCGTCGAATGGCGCGCCGTGCACCGGCTCGCCGACCAGGTCGCCGGGCGCGATGGCGATGCCGCCTACGACACCGCGATGAGTGCGATGTTCGACTGGCTGCAAACTAAGGTGCGCACCGGAGGGCAGGGCGGTCCGCGGCGCCTTGCCCCCTATGCCGAGGTGTGGGAGAAGGTCGCCGCGTCGGCGCGCGAGACCGACGCCCTCAACCTCGACCGGCGCCCGCTGATCCTGTCCATCTTCTCCGACCTCGCGGCGGCGGTCCGCGCCGCCTCGGCCTGAGGCGCCAACCGGGCCACACGGTCCGCCGACGAGCCTTCATGTCCGACCGGTCCACTTTCTCGATCTCGACCGCGATCCCCTACGCCAACGGCGCGCCGCACATCGGCCACGCCTACGAGCTGATCGCCGCCGACGCGATCGCCCGCTTCAAGCGCATCGACGGCTACGACGTGCACTTCATGACCGGCATGGACGAGCACGGCCAGAAGATGCAGCAGACGGCGTCGAGGCTCGGCATCACCGCGCAGGTGCTCGCCGATCGCACGGCGGCCGAGTTCGAGGCGATGGCCGAGCTCCTCGAGGCGCAGGTCGACGACCGCGTGCGCACCACAGAGCCCCGCCACGTCGCCGCGGCGCAGGCGATCTGGCAGCGGATGCAGGACGCCGGCGACATCTTCCTGTCGAAGTATCCCGGCTGGTACTCGGTCCGCGACGAGGCCTTCTTCGACGAGGACGAGCTGACGATTGCGCCCGACGGCACCAAGCGCGCGCCGGGCGGTGCATCGGTCGAGTGGGTCGAGGAGGAGAGCTACTACTTCAAGCTTTCGGCCTACGCCGAGCGCCTGCTGGCGCACTACGCGGCACATCCGGAGTTCATCGTCCCGGAAAAGTACCGCAACGAGATCGTGGCCTTCGTCGAGCGCGGCCTCAACGACCTTTCGATCAGCCGCTCCACATTCGACTGGGGTATTCCCGTCCCCGGCGACCCCAGACACGTCATGTACGTCTGGGTCGACGCGCTGACCAACTACCTCACCGGCACGGGGTGGCCGGGGCAGCCCAACCCAAAATTCTGGCCGATGGACGTCCACGTCATCGGCAAGGACATCACGCGCTTCCACGCGATCTTCTGGCCGGCCTTCCTCCTGTCCGCCGAGCTGCCGCTACCCAGGCAGGTCGTCGTGCACGGCTTCCTCTTCAACAAGGGGGAGAAGATGTCGAAGTCGGTCGGCAACGTCATCAACCCGCAGACGCTGGCTGCGACCTACGGCGTCGATCCGTTGCGCTTCTTCTTCCTGCGCGAGGTGCCGTTCGGGCAGGATGGCAACTACACTCATGAGGCCATCGTCAACCGCACCAACGCCGAGCTCTCGAACGATCTCGGCAATCTCAGCCAGCGCTCGCTGTCGATGATCGCCAAGAACTGCGAGGGCAGGGTGCCCAAACCGAGCGAGCTGACGGCGGCGGACGAGGCGCTGCTCGCCGACGCGCGCGCCCTGCCCGGTCTGGTGCGCGCCGCCATGGACGAGTTCACGCTGCACCTGGCGCTCGGTCACATCTGGCGCGTGGTGGCGGACGCCAACCGCTACTTCGCCGCCGAGGAGCCCTGGGCCAAGAAGAAGACCGATCGCGCCCGCATGGGCACGATCCTCTACGTCACCGCCGAGGTCGTGCGCATCTTCGCGATCCTGGCGCAGCCCTTCATGCCTTCCGCGATGGGGCGCATGCTCGACGCGCTAGGCGTGCCGGCCGACAAGCGGGATATCGCCGCAATCGAGGCGGTCGGCGCTCTCGAGGCGGGAACGACCCTGCCGCCACCCACGCCAATCTTCCCGCGCTTCGTCGAGGAGGCCAAGGTCGAGGCATGATCGTCGACAGCCACTGCCATCTCGACTTTCCCGACTTCGCGCCGGAACGCGACGCCGTGGTCGCGCGCGCCCGCGCCGCCGGACTGACCCGGATGATCACGATCTCGACCCGGATCGACAAGTACGACCAGGTCCGCGCCGTCGCCGAAGCCTACCCCGACGTCTTCTTCACCGTCGGCACTCATCCGCACGAGGCGCACCTCGATCCCGAGGTTTCGGCGCAGCGCATCGTCGAGCTGGCGCGTCATCCCAAATGCGTCGGCATCGGCGAGGCCGGGCTCGACTACCATTACGACCGCGCGCCGCGCGACGTCGCCGCCCGGGTCTTGCGCACCCACATCGCCGCCGCGCGGACGAGCGGGCTGCCTCTGGTGATCCACACCCGCGACGCCGATGCCGACACCGCCGCGATCCTCACGGACGAGATGGGGCAGGGGACCTTCAAGGCCCTGCTCCATTGCTTCACCGCCGGGCCGGAGCTGGCCCGCACCGCGCTCGACCTGGGCCTGTCTATTTCCTTCTCGGGCGTGCTCACCTTCAAGAAATCCGACGCGCTGCGGGAGATCGCCGCCGCCGTGCCGTTGGAGCGGTTGCTGGTCGAGACCGACGCGCCGTTTCTGGCCCCGGCGCCGCATCGCGGCAAGCGCAACGAACCCTCCTTCGTCGTCCACACCGCAGAGACCCTCGCCGAGGTGAAAGGCGTGAGCTACGAGGCCTTGGCAGCCGCGACCACGGCCAACGTCCTCGCGCTGTTCGACAAGATGCCGCCGCTGCACGCGGCCGAGGCGGCGTGAGCGTCTCCTTCACGATCCTGGGCTGCGGCTCCTCCGGAGGGGTACCGCGAGTCGGCCAGGGCTGGGGCGCCTGCGACCCGCACGAGCCCCGCAACAGGCGACGGCGCTGCTCGATCTTCGTGGAGCAGGAAGGCGCGGACGGCGGCCGCACCCAGGTGCTAGTCGACACGTCGCCGGACCTGCGCCAGCAGCTATTGGACCTCGACGTCAGCCGCCTCGACGCCATCCTCCTCACCCATCCTCACGCGGACCACACCCACGGCATGGACGACGTGCGCCCGCTCGTGATCAAGCAGAAGTCGCGCATTCCGCTGCACATGGACGAGGCCACTGCCGCCGTGGTGCGGCGGACCTTTTCCTACATCTTCGAGACGCCACCCGGCAGCCAGTATCCGCCGCTGCTGGCCGAGCAGCGCATCGAGCCCGGCGTCGAGGTCGTCGTGGAAGGGCCGGGCGGTCAGCTCTCGGCCATGCCGTTCGCCCTGCACCACGGCGAGATCGACTCGCTCGGCTTCCGCTTCGGCGCGGTCGCCTACACGCCGGACCTGAACGCCATCCCGTCCGCCAGCCTCGCCCATCTCGAAGACCTTGACATGTGGATCGTCGATGCACTGCGCTACACCCGCCATCCCAGCCATTTCTCGCTGGAAGAGACGCTCGGTTGGATCGAGCGCCTGAAGCCGCGACGTGCCGTGCTCACCAACTTGCATACCGACATGGATTTCGCCGCGCTGACGAAGGCCCTGCCGCCGAAGATCGAGCCGGCATATGACGGTATGCGTCTCAGCGTGGACTGAAGTCGCCGCCATACCGTCCCAGTGCCTAAGATCAGGATCAGGTTCCATAATATGCATTATGCGAATAATGGCGTTTGGCCGTAGGCTGAGCATCGGCGCGCCTTGAGGTTGCGCCAAAAACGCCACTGGTTCGGAATCGACGGAGCGAGCCCCGATTTCGGCGCAAATCCGGTAGCCAACTTTCGCATGGGCTGGTAGCACTTGAGGAACGCGGGGCTTCTCCACTTCAACGGGTAACACCACGATCGAGGGGCTGGTAGCGTGAGCTGCTGGTCGTCGCGCGTGTGTCATTGTTTGATGCATTTGCGAGAGCACGGCGGCAGGCGGAGAGACGAGCAGGCATACCATGAGCAAAGGTCGAGATTTCCGGGGACCCAAGAAGCGCGGCTTCGACGATGACGGTCCCTCTCCGTTCGACGCACCCCGTCTGCCGCGGACGCCGCGGCCGGCCTTTGGCGGCAGTACCTTCGGGTCGCCGTCTTCGGCGCCTCCCACTGATGGCTCGGCACCGGCCGTGGATGCGGTGGTCAAGTGGTTCAAAGGCGACAAGGGCTTCGGTTTCGTCGAGCTGAGCAATGGGGCGGGCGACGCGTTCCTCCACATCGGCGCGTTGCAGTCCGCCGGCTACGAGACCGTCCCGCCCGGCGCCAAGCTCAAGGTCTCGGTCGGGAACGGGATGAAGGGCGTGCAGGTCACGCGCGTGTTCGAGGTCGACACCACCGGAGCTGCCGAGCGTGCGCCGCAGCGCCCGGCGTTCGGCGATAGCCCGCGTCCGCCGCGCCGCGTGATGCCCGATCCAGCCTCGGCTGTTCAGGTAGGCGGCACGGTCAAATGGTTTGACGAGAATAAGGGCTTCGGCTTCGTCCAATCCAACGACGGTGGCAAGGACGTCTTTGTCCACATCTCGATCCTGGGGCCATCGGGCGTCCAGCACCTGGTGGAGGGCCAAGCGGTCAACATGCGCGTCGTCGATACGCCCAAGGGTCGCGAGGCACTGTCCATCTCGCTGGGCTGATCTAAGCCTGACTCAGGCTCGTTCCTCAACCGCTTTCCTTCTATCGTTGAACCCTGCCCCTTTACTGCGAAACCGTCGTGACGCCCGCGCCCGACATTCACATGCTTCTCGCGATCATGGAGGCGCTGCGAACGCCCGGAACCGGATGTGCCTGGGATCTCGCGCAGACTCACCACAGCCTCGTTCCCTATGTTTTGGAAGAAGCTTACGAAGTCGCCGATGCCGTCGAGTGCGGCGGGCCGGACGAGCTTCGCGACGAATTGGGCGACCTGCTGCTTCAAGTCGTGTTTCATGCCCAGGTCGCGAGTGAGGTCGGCAACTTCGCGTTTCCCGACGTGGTCCGCGCCATCGTCGGCAAGATGGTCCGCCGTCACCCCCACGTATTCGCGCGGGACGAGCACGCGAATCCGGTGTCGGCGGACGCCGCCGTCGCAAACTGGGAGCGCATCAAGGCCGTCGAGCGTAACGGGACTGGACCGCGCCGCACCCTCGCCGACGTGCCGCTCGCCCTGCCCGGCTTGACCCGTGCGGTCAAGCTGCAAAGGAAGGCGTCTCGCGTTGGCTTCGACTGGGGCGACGTACGGCTGGTGTTGGACAAGATCCGCGAGGAGATCGAGGAGATTTCCAAGGCGCTTGACGAGCCGGCTGCGTGCCGCGACGAGGCCACGGCCGGCGAGATTGGCGATCTGCTTTTCGCGGTCGCCAATTTGGCCCGGCACGCCGGCATCGATCCAGAGGCGGCCGTGCGCGGCACCAATGCCAAGTTCGAGCGGCGCTTCGCCTTCATCGAGGATCGTTTGGCCGAGCGCGGCTCCTTGCCGGCGCGATCGAGCCTGGCGGAGATGGATGCGCTCTGGGACGAGGCCAAAGCCGCTGGCCTATAAGCGTCCTGTGCGTCAGATCGCTTCCGGGCCGGTCTCGCCGGTGCGAATACGCACCGCGCTTTCGACAGCCGAGACGAAAATCTTGCCGTCGCCGATGCGCCCGGTCTGTGCCGCCTTGCGGATCGCCTCGACCGCATTGTCGATGGCGCTGTCATTCAAAACCACTTCGACCTTCACCTTGGGCAGGAAGTCGACGACGTATTCGGCGCCGCGGTAGAGCTCGGTGTGGCCTTTCTGGCGGCCGAAACCCTTTGCCTCGATCACGGTGATGCCGGCGACCCCCGCCTCGTGAAGTGCCTCCTTCACCTCATCGAGCTTGAAAGGCTTGATGATCGCCTCGATCTTCTTCATGGCAGCCGCAATTCTCCGTATGCCGCCAAACTAGGCAGTCGAGCGCTGCTTAGCATTCGTTATGCCACAGTGTCACGGAGGCGAAGGAAGGATCAGCCGCGAGGCAGCGGCGTACCTGTCTCGATCGGGAGATCGTGGCAGGCGCCCCATTCCGACCAGGAACCGTCGTAGAGCACGCCGTCGCGCTTGCCGAGCTGCTCCAACCCGAGCAACAGCACCGCGGCCGAGACGCCCGAACCGCAGCTGGCGATGATCGGTTCGTCGATAGTCACGCCCGCCTTCTCGAAAGCAGCGGCGATCTCATGAGGCGGACGCAATCGACCGGCGGCATCGATCAGCTCGCGCCACGGCACGTTGCGGGCGCCGGGAATGTGCCCGGCGCGCAGGCGGGGGCGCGGCTCGGGCACGCTGCCGGCGAAACGGGCCGCGGCCCTCGTGCATACGG
>CAXTQM010000158.1:0-6249 GCA_964246205.1 uncultured Beijerinckiaceae bacterium
CGCGGCGCTCGGAAGGTGCCGAACACGATGAAGCCGAAGGCGAGCAGCGCAACCGCGCCGACGATGTAGACTGCGATGCCGGTCCGTCTCATTTCGCGGCTCCCGTCAGCGTGGCAGGGTCGACCACGGGCGCCCCGTAGTGCGGGTATTGCGGCGCGACGCCGTGCTTGACGGCCCACAGGTACCAATTGTCGACGGCGGTGCCCGACAGCAGGATGCCGATGCCGCCGACGAGCGGCGTCAACACGGCGAACCACCAAGCCCAGCGGTGCACCGACTCCATGGTGGCGTTGAACCCCATGGTCCAGCGCCAGAATAGCGAGGCTCGCTCCGCTGCCGTGCCACGATCGACGATCTGTTCGATCTCCCGCTCGCCGCCGAGCCGGCTAACCGCCAGGATGGTGGCGCCGTGCATGGCGAACAGCAGCGTCGACCCGTAGAGGAAGGCGATCGAGAGCATGTGGAAGGGGTTGTAGAAGAGATTGCCGTAGCGCAGCGAGAAGGCCGCGGTCCAGTCCAGGTGCGGGAAGATGCCGAAAGGAACCGCCTCGCCCCAGCTGCCCATCAGCAGCGGCCGAATGAAGCCGAGCACCAGGAACAGCCAGATCGCCGCCATGAAGGCGTAGGCGGCGTGCGTGCCCATGCCGAGGATCTTGGCGCGTCGGTAGATGCGAGCGCACCACAGCAGCACGGACGTCGTAAGAAAGAAGCCGGCGATCTGCCACCAGCCACCCTGATCGAGCGGGCAGATGATGCAAAGCCCCAGGGAGGGTGGCGGCGGCTCGAGCGCGAGCCATGGCAGCTGGCGCACAAACTGGATCGGATCCCAATTCACCGATGCCCACATGTTGAGGCCGATGATCTCGAAGGCGAGCACGCCGCAAAGCAGCGAGGCGATGCCGAGAAAGCCGAGATAGACCGGCCCGACCTGGGCGTCGCCGACCATGCCGGCCCAATGGCTGAAGAACGGCGAGCCAATACGCTCGCGGTTGCCGTGTCCCGGCAACGCGACGCCGAGGTAGAGCGGTCCTCGGACCTGAACCTGCGTGAAGATGTTCTGATATTCGGCCATCACACCCTCCTCAGCGCCAGATCGGCAGGTTGAGCCACCACGACCACCATTCCGGCCAGCCGCGCGACCAGAACGGTCCCGAGATCACGATGCAGACGGCACTCCAGAAACCTGCCGAGAGCGCCAGGAACAGCCCGAGACGGTGGATGCCGAGCGTGCCGATCGACCAGCCGATGTAGTCGCGGAAGACCGTGTTCTCGTGCTCCGGCGTCTTGACCCGCTGACCCTTCTGCGGATTGGTCGAGGACAACACCAGCGAGCCATGCAGCGACAGCGCCAGCGTTGTGGCGAAGAAGAAGCTCACCGCCAGCATGTGCGCCGGATTGTAGTGGAAGTGGAGATACTGGTAGCCGGTGTTCGACACCCAATCGAGGTGCGACAGTATCCCGTAGGGGAAGCCGAAGCCCCAGGCGCCGAGCAGGATAGGGCGCACGACCTCGAGACAGACGTAGGCGAAGATCGCGACCGAAAAGGCGAAGGGGACGTGCAAGCCGATGCCGAGCTTGCGGCAGATCTCGACCTCGCGCAACGCCCACGAGCCGAAGGCGCCGATCGCGCAGACCGTGATGATCTGCCAGAGCCCGCCCTCCTTGAGCGGCGCCAGGGCCAGCTTGTAGGAGATGTCCGGCGGCGCGATGTTGATCTGCCAAATGTTCCAAGTCGGGCCGATCGCCGCGCCGTAGATGACGAGCGCTGTTCCGATAAAGGAGAAGAAGATCGTCGTGACGCCGAAGAAGCCGACGTAGAAGGGCCCTATCCAGAAATCGAACAGGTCGCCCCCGACAAGCGTGCCGCCTGGCACGCGATATTTTCGCTCGAAGCTGAGCATCGCCATGGCCACACCTCCCCGCACGTGCGCCGAGTCTTTCTCTCGACTTGTGCTCTGCTTTTTTTTTAGTGTTCTAATCGTCTCATGAACAACGGCCGGGATGGCCCCGCCCGTCGTTTTTGGTGGTCAAACGGTCGCTCCACGGACGCTAGTGCGTCGAGGAAGGAACCGGAGACATCTGGCTCGCCGCAGCGGCCTGTTTCGCGTGCGAACCTTCAAGCCAGTTGAAGCGATCGGTCGAGAGCAGGATGAAGTGGATGAGCAGAGCCAAGCCGAACAGGAACGTGAAGAGGGCGATCAACGTCCTGCGGGGATCGAAAAGCAGCCAAACGCGCCACATGGTGATATCTCCCCCTTAACCGAGCATGGTGAGTGCGTGATGGAGCAGGTCCATCGAGGTCTTGTAGCCATTGGGACCCGGGATCCACGGCCGCCACAGCCACACCAGAATGTGCGCGATGATCGCGATCACAGTAAAGGCGATGAAGCTGGTGACGAAGATCGAGTGGAATTCACGTGCTTCCGGTTCCGTCATGCCTGAAATGGAGACGTCGCGTCCCGGGACTTCAGCCATGTTACCCTCCCTACTTGGGCCCCTAGGGGCGATTACCGCGATCGTCCCTGCGGCGGGATTGCCGGGACACCATGCCCCGGCGTTTTATGCGCCCGGAAGCCCGGACGTATAACTTTGAGGCGGCTTCAGCCCGCGAGGGCGAAGCGCGCCGTGGTGCCGGCGGCCTGACCGGCCTCGGCGAAGAGACGGCGACGCGACGACGCGTTCTGCCAGAAGTTCGGGCGCAAACGGCGCGATGCCGCGGCAAAGAGGCAGGCCGGATAGCAGATCGCGAAGATCGCGCGGAACTGCATGCTGTCCCAGTCGCGGCCGGCGCGATCGTTGGCGGTCATAAAGGTCACGGGATCCTCCTTCGACGATCGTTGGTCACGCGGACTGCCCCGCGGTGAAGAGCGAGGCTGAGGCCTCGACGTGGTTTGATGTCACCCTGCCCTCGCCGTTACGCTCGGCGACGCGCTCGGCGGCATCGCGGAAGCGCTTGGCGGCGGAGATGCGCACCAGCATTGGCTGGGCTTCGACCAGAGTCTCCAGCGCGGCGTGGGCATCGTCGTCCCACGCTAGGGCCGAGGGGCGCGCGCCAAGTCGCGACGGGGTCGCCTCGACCTTGTCCATGGCGGACGCCAGCGGGATCATGTGGAAGAGCGCGTCGAACAGCGCGTTGCAGACTTCCTGCACGATCCAGGTCGCGCCGGAATAGCCCATGACCGGCGTGCCGGTGTGGCGGCGGATGATGGCGCCGGGGAAACTCAGCGGGATGTAGGTCGCCCGCGAGCCGGCCTCGGCGAGGTACATGCGCTCGTTGAACGAGCCAAACATCACCAGCGGTGCCTTCGTGCGGCAGAGTTCGCGCACGGCGTCGTTCGCCGGCTTGACGCCGGGCTTGCGCGCCACCGCGAAGGTGCAGGGCAACCCCATCTCGTCTTCGAGGAAGTGCCGCACGCCGCGCGAGTAGGTTTCGGTGGCGACAATCGCGAAGCTGGCCGTGCCGAAGAAGTCCTGCGTCACCGAGCGCCACAGGTCCCACAGCGGCTTGATCGTGGTGTGCTTCTCGCGCTCGATGAAGGGCTCGGGATCGAGGCCGAGCAGCTCGCCCAGCTTGCGCAGGAACTTGGTCGTGGAGTGCAGGCCGATAGGCGCCTGCAGGTAGGGGCGATCGAGCCCCTCGCAGAGCAGCCGGCCGAACTCACGATAAAGACAGACGCTGACCTCGGCGTCGGCGAGCCTGCCGACATCGGCGACGTGGCTGCCGAGCGGAAAGGTCATCGCAACCTCGGCGCCGATGCCTTCCACCATGCGGCGAATCTCGGCCGCGTCGCTAGCCATGTTGAACGTGCCGTAGATCGCCCCGATGATGTTGACCTTGGGCCGCGCACCCTCCTTGCGAGGCTTGAGCGCCGGCATCTTCTTGGGGCCGAACTCGGTCCACAGCCAATTGATGGCGCGGTCGGCGGCCTGCCACTGGTCCTCGTCGATCGTGCGCGGCAGGAAGCGCTTGATGTTGGTGCCCTCCGGCGTCACGCCGCCGCCAATCATCTCGGCAATCGAGCCCGTTACCACCACCGCCGGCTCGTCGGGGTTCAGCACCTTGTGGGCGCGGCGCATCGCGCCCTCGGTGCCGGTCTTGCCGAGCTCCTCCTCCGACAGGCCGGTGACGACGATCGGCAGCTCGTGGGGCGGCAAACCGTCGGTATAGTGCAGCACCGCCGTCACCGGCAGGTTCTCGCAGCCTACCGGGCCGTCGATGACGACCTGCAGACCCTTGATGGCGGTGAAGGCGTAGACCGCGCCCCAGTAGCCGCCGGCGCGATCGTGATCGAGGACGAGCATCAGGCCGGCCCTCCCAGATCCTGGGTCGAGGCGGCGCGCTGCTTGGCCTTGATGTCGAGCGCCTTCTTGTACTTGGCGCGGAAATCGGGGCGATCGACCGGCTGGTCCTGCCACACGCCGGCGGCGTGCCCGGCACCGACGCCTTCGAAGAAGTCGCGCATCGCGTCGAAGCGCGGCTTGGAAGCGATAGCCGTGTTGATCACCTCGGCGAGCGATCCGGCGCCCATCATGCCGAACAGCGGGCGGGCCGAGATGAGGTTGGTGAAGTACAGCGCCGGGACGCCGCGCGCCTTGGCCTTCTGCACCAGCGGCGTGGTGCCGATGGCAAGATCGGGCTCGAAGCACTCCATCGCCTGGAGATCCTGCTCCAGCGAGGCGCGGTAGGTCACGGGAATTCCGCGGGCGTCGAGCCACTCGCGGTCGGCTTCCGACCAGGGCGTGCGCGGGCACGCCGTGCCGACGTAGCGCACGTCGGCGCCGCTCTCGACGAGTAGACGGGCGACGAGCAACTCGGAGCCCTCGTAGCCGGACACGGTGATGCGACCCTTGATCGGCTTGGCTGCCAGCGCGCCCTTTATCGCGGGCAGAAAGCGGTTCTTGGCGGCGTCGACCTTGTCCTGCGCGACACCCGCGGCGCGGCCGATGGCGTCGAGCCAAGCTGCGGTGCCGTCGACGCCGACCGGGGCGGAGCCGACGATCGGGCGGCCGGCCGCCTCGAACTCGCGGATCGAGGCCTTGTAGAAGGGGTGGATCGCGGCAGCGATCTGGCAGTCCAGCGCGGCGTAGAGCTCGCGCCATTCGCGGGTCGGCACAACGGAGCCGGCGGCGAGGCCGAGCGGCTCGAGCAGCGCGCCGATGCCGATCGGGTCGGCCGGGAACATCTCGCCGAGCAGCGCCACGGTCGGCTTCTCGGAGCGGGCCTTCTCGGGCGCCGCGACGGGGCCGGCCATGACCTCCTCGCGGGCATAGGCCAGCATGGCTCCGGCGAGCACGTCCTTGGCCTCGGCGTGGGTCGGGATGCCGAAGCCCGGCACGTCGATGCCGATGATGCGGACGCCGTTGATCTCCTTGGGCAGCAGCCGCAGCGGCACGCCGGACGCGGCCGGGACGCAGAGGTTGGTGACGACGATCGCGTCGTAGTCCTTGGGATCGGCGAGCTTATGGACCGCGTCGCGGATGTCCTCGAACAGCTTACCGGTGACCAGCGTCTCCGAATTGAAGGGCACGTAGCCGACGGAACGTCGGGCGCCGTAGAAATGAGCGGTGAAGGTGAGCCCGTAGACGCAGCAGGCCGAGCCCGACAGCACCGTGGCGGTGCGCTTCATGCGCAGGCCGACGCGCAGCGAACCGAAGGCCGGGCACATGCTCTGGGGCTGGTCGTGCGGACCCTGCGGGTAGTCGGCGGCGTAGCGCGCCAGCATCTCGCCATTGCCGGCCTTCCCGGCGGCGCGGCGCATCTCCGCCTTGCCGCCGTGGCAGCCGTCGCCGCTCGTCGAGACCGGCTCGCCGGCCTCCGAGAGGGCGACGGCGTCGGCAACGTCGGCGTGGGGCGCGTCGAAATCCATCTCGATCACGCCTCGTCGTAGACGACTTCGAGGGTGGGCTTCGTCACGTCGGCGCGGCCGCACATGTCTTCCATGGTGGCCGGCACGAGCACAACGTTGCGACCGACGACGTCGCCTGAAAACAGGCCGAGCAGCCCGTCCTGGGTCATCGGCTTCGGCCGCACCGGCGGCGCGTCGGCGACGTTCTGGGCTAGGTCCTCGAATACCGAGGCCCAACGGTTTCCCGGCGTGCCGATGATCTCGTAATTCGCGCTCTTCTTGCGAATATCTTCGTCGGCCGGGATCGCCGCCAGGATCGGGATGCCGACTCCTTCAGCGAAGGCCTGCGCCTCGCCGGAATGGTCGTCCTTGTTGATGACGATGCCGGCCACGCCGACGTTGC